>NZ_MSGP01000217.1 GCF_002078235.1 Streptomyces viridosporus | reverse complement strand
GTCGGGGGCCGGGAGGGACTCACCGGAGCCGCACTCCGGGACCGTGCGGCCCCGGGACGGCCGTCACCTCCGCGCCGGCCCGCTCCGCCCCCGCTCCCTTAAGTCGACCTTAAGCATGCATTAAGCGATCAGCCGAAGACCTTGATGCACCAAGTAACCGCAGCTCAGGGCCGGTTGGGAAACAAACCGGGCAGTTTGTTGCGCTGTAAACCGTCCGTAGCATCGGGGCTCCCCCGGGTTCGGGTATCCCCCCACTCTCTTCCCCACAGACGAGGTGTGTTCAGTCATGGCCGCTCATCGCGCGCGCCGGTGGTCACTCGGCGGGTCCGCCCTGCTGGTCGCCGCCGCCTTCACCTTCATCACCGCGGGACCGTCCGCCGACCGGGCCGACGCCGCCCCCGCCCCCGCCGCACTGACCTGGTCCGACGAGTTCGACGGCCCGGCCGGCAGGGCTCCGGATTCCAGCAAGTGGACGCTGGAGACCGGTGGCAGCGGCAACGGCAACCACGAGCTGCAGTACTACACCGACAGCACGGACAACGCCGCCCTCGACGGCAACGGCAACCTCGTCATCACCGCCCGCAAGAACACCGACCCCAACCTGAAGTGCTGGTACGGCACCTGCCAGTACACCTCCGCCCGCCTCAACACCGCCAGGACCTTCACCCAGGCCTACGGCCACTTCGAGGCGCGCATCAAGGTCTCCCGCGGTCAGGGCATGTGGCCCGCGTTCTGGATGCTCGGCGACGACCTGGGCAAGGTCGGATGGCCCCACAGCGGTGAGATCGACATCATGGAGAACGTCGGTCACGAACCGGGCACCGTCCACGGCACCATCCACGGCCCCGGCTACTCGGGCGGCGGCGGCATCGGCGCCTCGTACAGGCTCCCGAACGGCGCCGCCTTCGCGGACGACTTCCACGTCTTCGCGGTCGACTGGAGCCCCCGGTCGATCACCTGGTCCGTCGACGGCATCGCCTACCAGACCCGCACCCCGGCCGACCTGGGCGGCAACAAGTGGGTCTACGACCACCCGTTCTTCCTCATCCTCAACCTCGCCGTCGGCGGTGACTGGCCCGGCAGCCCGAACGCCGGCACCGCGTTCCCGCAGACGATGACCATCGACTACGTACGCGCCTCCACCTCCGGCGGCTCCTCCGAGAACGGCGGCACCACCCGGACCGGCGCCATCAAGGGCATCGGCGGCATGTGCGTCGACGTCGCCGGCGCCTCGACCGCGGACGAGACCCCGATCCAGCTGCACGACTGCACCGGCGTCGACGCGCAGAAGTGGACCCTGGGCAACGACGGCACCGTACGCGCCCTCGGCAAGTGCCTCGACGTACGCGGCGCCTCCACCGCGGACGGGACGCCCGTGCAGCTCTACACCTGCAACGGCACCAAGGCCCAGCAGTGGACCTACACCTCCGGCCGCGACCTGACCAACATCGGTGCGGACAAGTGCCTGAGCACCAGGGGCAATTCCTCCGCCGACGGCACCCCGCTGCAGATCCGGACGTGCACCGGCGCCGCCGACCAGAAGTGGACGGTCGGCTGACCCCACCGCCCACCGACACCACGCCCCCCGGCTCGATCCCGAGCCGGGGGGCGTTCGGCGTTCGGCGTCCGGCCGGCCGTCGGGACCGGGCGTCGGTCGCAGTGGTCCCCGGCCCCCGCTGAAGCGCTTGGCGTGCACAGCACATCGGTACCGCGTCGGTCCGCCGCGGTCGGGCGTCGGTGGGGAGGCGTCGGCACGATCCGGAACGGGTGCCGTACCACGTGCCGGAGCCCCGGTCGGTGATACCGACCGGGGCTCCGAGATGCGTGGACCTGAGGGGATTTGAACCCCTGGCCCCCTCGATGCGAACGAGGTGCGCTACCGGACTGCGCCACAGGCCCTTGCAACGAGTGAAACTTTAGCATCCCCATCGGCCTGCCCGGAAATCCGTTGCCGGTGGCAGACCCGCCGCGGCCCGGGGGCTACTCGTTGGCGGCCCGGGGCCGGTCCCCGTCCTCGTACTGGTCGAAGAGCGGGGTGCGACCGCGCTCCCGGGACCGCCGGGCCGACACCGCCCGGCGGTCGGTGCGTCCCTCCTCGCCCACCGGCTCCCCCGCGCCGTCCGGAGCCGGCTCCGCCTCCCCCGCGGCGGCCGGTGCCTCCTCGGGCGGGACGGCGCTGGAGCGGGCCGAGCTCCAGGCGTCCGGTGCGCCGAGATCCACGTCACTGGTGGCGCGCGGCGCGACCGGGGCGGTCACGTACGTGGGCAGCGGCACCGGGACCGGGTCCCAGCTGTCGCCGCCCTGGCCGGGCCGCCGCTCCCGCTCGCGCTGCTGGTCGACCCACTCCGCGTGGTCGGTCTGCTCGACGAGCGCGCGCCGGTCCGCGGCGAGCGCGGAGAGGCCGAGGTCCGGGTCCGGGGCGACCCCGGCTTCCGGGCCCTCCGGTTCGCCGCCGTCGGCGTCCTCGAGCGCCGGACGGCGGCGCGGCCGGCGCTCGCGCAGGTGCTGGGCGGCCATCTCGGCCTGGCGGCGGTCCATCTGGTACGTGAAACGGCGGCGCTCCTGGGAGCGCAGATACGCGATGTACGCGCTGAGCAGCACCGCGGGCACGCCGGGCGCCCACAGGAAGGCGAGTCCGCCGACCGCCGCGACGATCGCGCCGAGCGTGAAGGCGAGGAAGAGAAGCGTGGTGGTGCGCCGGCGGCGGGCGAGCACCTTCGAGCGCCGGGCGCGTGCCGCGGCGGCCTGCGCCGCGCGGGCCTCCTGTGCCTCTTGGGTCCCCCGGGCCGCGGGGCCGCGCCGGGCGGCCGGGACACGCGCGAGGGCCGGACCGGGTTCGGGTCCGTGCCGGTCCACCCGGTCCGTCCGGTCCACGTGCTCGGGCGAGGGCCGGTCGGACCGCTGCTCGGGCACCGGATCCGGCCGCTCCTCGGGGAGGGACGGCACGGGCACCTGGGTCTGCGGGCGGGTCTGGGACACGGCGAAGGCCCGGACGTCCACCGAGTCGGTGATCGCGTCCGGGTCGTGGACGCTCGGCTCCTCCTCGTCGGCGGAGCGCGCCCGCAGGTCCTTGGCGTACCGGCGCTCCATGCCCGCCCGTCCGGACAGCAATCGGATGGCGGTGCTGAAGCGTTCCGTTGGACGGGCCTCGTTCAGCTCGTCCTGCCTACGGAGCCACATCGGCACCAAGTAGGCGGCCCAGGCCCCGACAATGACTGCGTAGATGAGGCCGCTGCTGCTCACGCCTCACACGGTAGAGGGGTTTGCGTGGGGCCATCTGCCAATTGGGCCGGTGTGTCGCACGATCTGGCTGATATTTCGAACTTTTTGTGCGACGCATGCGATCAGCGGACCACCAGACCCGGGAATTCCCGGCCGGAAGGCGGTCGGCTCCGCTCAATTTCGAACATATATTCAATTTCCCGGGCCGTGCGGTATTCCGGGGTGGGGCCGCTCGTTCCCGGATCGATCGCTTCCGGACAACTCGCTCCCCGACCGCTCACGCCGGGCGCGTGCCCGGCGCCAGCGGTCGAGCAGACCGTCGGGGACTTCTTCCGCCGTGAGCGCGAAGACGAGGTGGTCGCGCCAGGCTCCGTCGATGTGCAGATAGCGCGGGCGCAGCCCCTCCTCGCGGAATCCGAGTTTCTCCACGACCCTGCGGCTGGGCCTGTTCTCCGGGCGAATGCAGACCTCGATGCGGTGCAGTCCGACGGTGCGGAAACAGTGGTCCACGGTCATCGCGACGGCCGTCGGCACCACCCCGTGGCCGGCCACCGCCTCGTCCACCCAGTAGCCGATGTGCCCCGAGCACATCGAGCCCCAGGTGATCCCGGCGACGGTCAACTGGCCGACGAGGCGTCCCTGGTACTCGATGACGAACGGCAGCATCCGGCCCGCGTTCGCCTCGGACCTGAGGTGGCGGACCATCTGACGGTAGGTCGGCCGGTGGGTGACCGGGCCCGCGGGCGTGGGCGGCGGGATGGTCGCCTCCCAGGGCCGCAGCCAGTCGCGGTTGCGCCGGTTGACCTCGCGCCAGGCCTTCTGGTCGCGCAGCTTTATCGGCCGGAGGACGATGTCGCCGTCCACCAGTTCGACGGGCCAGGAGGGGCGGTTCAGCTCGCACCCCCGCCACTGGCGTCCGGCCGGGAGTGGTCGCCGCCGCGCAACTGGTCGACGGCGTGCCTCAGCAGCGGCTCCAGCACGGCCAGGCCGTCCTTCACCCCGCCGCTGGACCCGGGCAGGTTGACGATCAGCGTCCGGCCCGCGACTCCCGCCAGACCCCGGGAGAGGGCGGCCGTCGGCACCTTGTCCCGGCCGTACGCCCGGATGGCCTCCGCGATGCCGGGCACCTCGTGGTCGATCACCCGCCGGGTCGCCTCGGGGGTGCGGTCGGTGGGCGAGACGCCGGTGCCGCCGGTGGTGACGACGACGTCGTACCCGGCGTCGGCGCCCGCGCGCAGGGCGGCCTCCACGGGGTCGCCGTCCGGGACGACCCGGGGGCCGTCGACGGCGAACCCGAGGCGCCTCAGCCCCTCGGCGATCAGCGGGCCGCCCGTGTCCTCGTAGACACCGGCGGCGGCCCGGTTGGAGGCGGTGACCACGAGAGCGCGATAGGTCATGCCCGGCTCCAGTCGCCCGACTTGCCGCCCGTCTTCTCCTCCACCCGCACGTCCGTGATGACCGCCTCCTTGTCGACCGCCTTGACCATGTCGATCACGGTGAGCGCGGCGACGGACACCGCGGTGAGCGCCTCCATCTCGACGCCGGTGCGGTCCGTCGTCCGCACCGTCGCCGTGATCTCCACGGCGTCGTCCGCGACCGACAGGTCCAGTTTCACACCGGACAGCGCCAAGGGGTGGCACAGGGGGATCAGATCGGGAGTGCGCTTGGCGCCCATGATGCCCGCGATCCGCGCGGTGGCCAGGGCGTCGCCCTTGGGGACGCCCTCGCCGCGCAGCAGCTCGACCACGCGGGGCGAGACGAGGACCCGGCCGGTGGCACGGGCGGTGCGCGCGGTCACGTCCTTGCCGGACACGTCGACCATGCGCGCGGCGCCCGCCTCGTCGAGGTGGGTCAGACGGTCCCGCGTACGGTCGTCCTGCTCAGGGGGTCCGGGGGTGTTCCCCGGAGACGGTACGGTCATGCTCGATCGGCGCTCCCGGTCCTGGCCCGCCGCGGTGCGGCGCACGGGCCTGCTGTGCGCGACACGGTACCGCCAACCCCCGGGGCTCAGCCGAGCAGGACCACCTCGACCTCGGTGCCCGGCGCGACGGACTCGACGTCCTCGGGGACGACGATCAGCGCGTTCGCCTGGGCGAGGGACGCCACCAGGTGGGATCCGGCGCCGCCCACCGGGGTCACCGCGCCGTCCGCGTACCGGCCGCGCAGGAACTGGCGGCGGCCCTTCGGCGAGGTCAGCGCCCCGTCCGCGGTGAGCGTCGCGCGGGCCCTCGGCCGGTGGACGTCCGCCAGGCCCATCAGGGTGCGGATGGCGGGGCGGACGAACAGCTCGAAGGAGACGTAGGAGGAGACCGGGTTGCCGGGCAGGGCCAGCAGCGGGGTGTGGTCGGGGCCGATGGAGCCGAAGCCCTGGGGCTTGCCCGGCTGCATGGCGAGCCTGCGGAAGTCGATGCCGCTGCCCGGCTCGTCCTCGTCGTCCACGGACGACAGCGCCTCGCGGACGACGTCGTACGCCCCGACGCTCACGCCCCCGCTGGTGACCATCAGGTCGGCGCGCACCAGCTGGTCCTCGATGGTGTCCCGCAGGGTCTCGGGGTCGTCGGCGACGGCGCCCACCCGGTAGGCGATGGCGCCGGCGTCCCGGGCGGCGGCGGTGAGGGCGAAGCTGTTGGAGTCGTGGATCTGGCCGGGGCGCAGTTCCTCGCCCGGCTGGACGAGTTCGCTGCCGGTGGAGAGCACGACCACGCGCGGGCGCGGGCGCACCCGGACCGTGCCGCGGCCGATCGCGGCCAGCAGGGAGATCTGCGGCGGGCCGAGGACGGTCCCGGCCTCCAGGGCGCGGTCGCCGGCCCGGACGTCGCTGCCCTGGGCGCGCACGTGCGCGCGGGCCGGTGCCGGACGGTGGACCCGCACCTGCCCGGTGGCGCCCTCCGGGGCGAGGCCGCGGGCGCGCATCTCGGTGACCGGGCCCGCGCCGAGGCCGCCGTCGGTCCACTCCACGGGGACGACGGTCTCGGCGCCCGGCGGGAGCGGGGCGCCGGTCATGATGCGGGCCGCCTGGCCGGGGCCGACGTGGAGGAGGTCGGCCTGGCCGGCCGCGACGTCCCCGACGACGTCGAGGACCGCCGGGTACCGCTCGCTCGCGCCCGCGACGTCCGCGACCCGCACCGCGTACCCGTCCATGGAGCTGTTGTCGAACGGCGGCAGGGACACCGGCACCGTGACGTCCTCGACCAGGACGCAGCCCTGGGCGTCGAGGAGGTTCAGCTCGATGGGTTCGAGGGGGCGGACGGTGGCGAGGATGTCGTCCAGGTGCTCGTCCACCGACCAGAGGTGGTCCGGACCTGCGGCACGGGGCGCGGCGGTGCTCAACGTTCCTGCATCTCCTCGGTGACGTAACGGCGGAGCCAGGTCCGGAACTCCGGACCCAGGTCCTCACGTTCGCACGCGAGACGGACAATGGCACGCAGGTAGTCGCCGCGGTCGCCGGTGTCATAGCGGCGGCCCTTGAAGACGACGCCGTGCACCGGGCCGCCGATCTTCTCGTCCGCCGCGAGCTGCTGGAGGGCGTCGGTGAGCTGGATCTCGCCGCCGCGGCCCGGCTCGGTCTGCCGCAGCACGCCGAAGACGGCCGGGTCCAGGACGTAGCGGCCGATGATGGCGTAGTTGGAGGGGGCGTCGGCCGCTTCGGGCTTCTCGACCAGGCCGGAGACCCGGACGACGTCGGAGTCCTCGGTGGTCTCGACGGCGGCGGACCCGTAGAGGTGGATCTGCTCGGGGGCCACCTCCATGAGCGCGACGACGCTGCCGCCGTGCTGCTCCTGGACCTCGATCATCCTCCGGAGCAGGGGGTCGCGCGGGTCGATCAGGTCGTCGCCGAGGAGGACGGCGAAGGGCTCGTCGCCGACGTGCGGCGCGGCGCACAGGACGGCGTGGCCGAGGCCCCTGGGGTCGCCCTGGCGGACGTAGTGAATGGTGGCCAGGTCGCTGGACTCCTGCACCTTGGCGAGCCGGTCGGCGTCGCCCTTCTTCTCGAGGGCGGACTCCAGCTCGTAATTGCGGTCGAAATGGTCCTCCAGGGGGCGCTTGTTGCGGCCCGTGACCATGAGGACGTCGTCGAGGCCCGCGGCGACCGCCTCTTCGACCACGTACTGGATCGCCGGCTTGTCGACGACCGGCAGCATTTCCTTGGGAGTGGCCTTGGTGGCCGGCAGGAACCGGGTGCCGAGACCCGCTGCTGGGATGACAGCCTTGCTGATCCGAGGGTGCGACTGAATCATGCCCGTCACCCTAGCCGGTGCCCTTGTACGGAATCTGTGGCTCCGGACTTTTAAAGCTCATATGAGCATATTGGAACGGTACGGGGACAATCTTGAAACACAACACACGCGCGGATGACCCTGGCAAACGAGTATGGCGACGGGAAATCCTCAGGGTGAGGAATGAGTTGACGGCGGATGTCCTGCGGGAATCCGCGACCGCCCTGGCCCGGCAGGCGCTCGGGCTGCCCGAACTGGCGCACGCGCGCACGGTGGCGGCCTATGTCTCCGTGGGGAGCGAACCCGGCACGCTCGCGCTGCTGGACACGCTACGCGCCCGGGGCGTACGCGTACTGCTGCCCGCCCTGCTGCCCGACAACGACCTGGACTGGGGTGCGTACACCGGCGAGGACTCCCTCGTCCGTGTCCGGCACGGCGGGAGGATGGCGCTCTTCGAACCGGCCGGGGACCGCCTCGGACCGGACGCCGTGACCGGGGCGGACGTCGTCCTGCTGCCGGGCCTGGCCGTCGACGCGCGCGGGATGCGGCTGGGGCGCGGCGGGGGCTCCTACGACCGGGTCCTCGCCCGGCTGGAGCGCGCGGACGCGCACCCGGCACTGGTGGTGCTGCTGTACGACTCCGAGGTCGTCGAGCGCGTCCCCGCGGAACCGCACGACCGGCCGGTGCACGCGGTGGTGACGCCGTCGGGGGTGCGACGGTTCGGCTGAGCTTCCCCGCGGGGCCGGTTCAGGTGATGCGCCGGGTCCGGTGAGAAGGCCGGGCTCGGTGAGAAGGTCGGGTCCGGTGATGCGCGAAGGCGGCCGCCACGTGCGCGTGGCGGCCGCCTTCCTCCGTCGGACCGGTCCGGTCAGGGCTTGAGCTGCAGGGTGTCGCGGGTGCCCTTCTCGACCGCCTTCTCCGAGAACGGCCACTCCAGCAGCTCGCCCTCGGCCCACTTGTCCGTCTGGTCGACGTAGTGGGCGCTGTAGGCGTGCCCGGAGGCGCCGCTGAGGTTGATCCACCGCGACTTGTCGAGGTCGCCGAGGTTGACCACCATCCGCATGGACGGCACCCACACGACCCCGTAGCCGCCGGCGGCGTTCCAGCCGGTCGCGTTGACCGTCGCCTCGCCGCCGCCGAGCTTCCACGGACCGCGGTTGAGGACGTACTGCAGGAAGCCGGGGCCTTCGGTGCCGAGCGTCTGGTTCTCCAGGAACAGGCGGTGCAGCCGGCCCCAGCTCCAGCTGTCGATGTCCTTGCCGAGTTCGGCGGTCAGCTCCCAGCGGGCGTCGATCATGGCGCGCCTGAACAGCTCGTCACGGTTGTCCGCGGCCGGGCGGGTGCCCCGCTTGGGGGTCTTCCACCAGTCGCTGTCCTCCTTGTCCATCAGCCTGCGGACCACCTCGAACCAGCGGTCGCCGCCGTCGGGCTGCGCCTGGTCGGCGTCGCGCTGACCGCACTCGCGCACCTTGCCGGCCTCGTCCGCGGGCCCGGTGGTGTTGACCGGCTCGACCCACAGGCACTGGCCCTTGACCCGCAGCTCCTTGGGCAGCTTGTTGCCGAAGCCGAGCTTGAGGATGTTGCGCCAGACGGAGTTGAAGTAGGCGGCGGCCGCCGAGTCGGCGTCCTGGGTGTAGTCCCAGCCCTCCAGCAGCTTCTGCGCCTCGCGCACGTGCTGGTCGTCGATGTCGATCTTGAGCAGCTCGGGGACGATCAGCTTGGCGATGGAGCTGCTGTTGTCGAGCTGCATCTGCCGCATGTCGTCGGTGGAGATCTTGCCGCCGTCCTTGATCTTCGACTGGATCAGGTCGTTGATCCGCTGGCTGCGGGCGCCGTAACCCCAGTCGGTGGTCAGCGTGTAGGGGTAGTCCTTGCCGACGACGGCCTGGTTGGCGGTGACGATGTAGCCGCGCTCCGGGTTGTACTCGTAGGGCAGCGCGTCCTGGTCGACCCAGTCGGTCCAGCGGGAGTCGGGGTCCCAGCCGGGCGCGGGGACGGAGCCGTCGTGGTCCTCCGCGCGGGTCGGGATCTTCCCGGGCAGCGTGTAGCCGATGTTGCCCTCGGTGTCCGCGTAGACGAGGTTCTGCGAGGGCACCTCGAACAGGGTGGCCGCCTCGCGGAAGTCGTCCCAGTCCTTCGCGCGGTTGATCGCGAAGACCGAGTCCATGGTGCGGCCCGGGTCCAGCGCGGTCCAGCGCAGCGAGACGCCGTAGCCGTCGCCCCGGTCGGGGGCGGCACTGTCGACGGTGGCCTTCTTGCCGGTCCTGACGAGGTCGTCGGAGCGGTCGGAGAGCAGGGGGCCGTTGCCGGTCTCCCGCACGACGATCTTCCGCGCGCTGCCGCCGGCGACCTTGATGGTCTCCTCGCGCGTCTTGAACGGCACCACCTTGTCGCCGTACTGGTAGCCGTCGCCGGTGATCTTCTCCAGGTAGAGGTCGGTGACGTCGACGCCGGAGTTGGTCAGGCCCCAGGCGATGTCCTGGTTGTGGCCGATGATGACGCCGGGCAGGCCGGCGAAGGTGTAACCGGTGACGTCGTACTGGCACTTGGCGGAAACGCTGCGGCAGTGCAGGCCCATCTGGTACCAGACGGACGGCAGCGAGGCCGACAGGTGCGGGTCGTTGGCGAGCAGCGGTTCGCCGGTGATGGTGTGCTTGCCGGCGACCACCCAGGAGTTGGAGCCGATGCCGTCGCCGTTGACGCCGACGGCGGTGGGCAGGTCCTGCAGGACCCGCTGGAGACCGGCCAGCTGGCTCTCCAGGCCGGACCCGTCGGTGCCGGTCCCGGTCCCGGTGCCGGTGCCCGTGCCGACGCCGGTCCCGGCGCCCGTGCCGGTCCCGGTGCCCGTGCCGACGCCCGTACCCGCGCCCGTGCCGGTCCCGACGCCCGTGCCGGTCCCGGTGCCGGCGTCCGTACCGGTGCCGGTGCCCGTGCCGCCCGTGCCCTCACCCTGCTCGTAGGCCCCGGTGAACTCGTTGTACCGGCCCTCCTGGATCACCGGCTTGTTCCGGTCGTACGGGTACGCCGGGTACAGGTCGGCGATCTGCTTCGGGTCGAGGCGGCTGGTCAGCAGGGCGCGGTCGATCTCGTCCTGCATGTTGCCGCGCAGGTCCCAGGCCATCGCCTTCAGCCAGGCCACCGAGTCGACCGGGGTCCACGGCTCGGGCCGGTAGTCGTTGACGAAGCCCAGCGCCGCGTACTCCAGGGAGATCTCCTTGCCCTCCTTGCCCTCCAGGTAGGCGTTGACGCCCTTGGCGTACGCCTGGAGGTACTTCTTCGTGGCGGGGGAGAGCTTCTTGTCGTACTCCTGCTGCGCGACCCGGTCCCAGCCGAGGGTGCGCAGGAACTCGTCGTTGTCGACCTGGCCCTTGCCGAACATCTCCGACAGGCGCCCGGAGGTCATGTGCCGGCGCACGTCCATCTCGTAGAACCGGTCCTGCGCCTGGACGTAGCCCTGCGCCATGAACAGGTCCTCGTCGGAGGAGGCGTAGATCTGCGGGATGCCGTGGCCGTCGCGTTTGACGTCGACGGTTCCCGACAGGCCCTGCAGCGTGATCGAGCCCGTGGTCTGCGGGAAGGAGGCGCGCACCGTGCTGACGGACCAGTACGCCCCGTAGACGACGCCGCCGATCAGGGCCAACACCAGGACGAGCACGACCAGACGGGCTTTGCGCCCCTTCTTCTTGCCGGACTTGTTCTTCCCGCCGGACGTGCCGGCCTGCTGACCCGGGGAGACGGTGGTGTCGGTGGGCATCGCTGTCCTTGCTGTCCTAACGCGAGCGGCAGGTCGAGGCTGTGCTTTTAACTGAGCGCTGGAGCAACGATAGGCGCAGGGCCCCGCAGCCCTTGACGCGGAGTCGCGAACCAGCCCGGACGAGCGTTCGATCTTGCCTTCATCGGCGTCAAGAAAGCGTCAAGAATTAGGTAAGGTAACGAAGTAGTTTGCCGCGGCAGCGGTGGATCGCATGCGATGTACGTGCACCCCACGCGCGAGCGCGCCTGGGTCGGGGAAGGGAACGGCCGCTGACTGTCCACCACCTCAACCAGCTCCTGCTCATCTGCTCGATCGTCCTGCTCGTCGCCGTCGTGGCAGTCCGGATCTCCTCGCGCAGCGGGCTCCCCAGCCTGCTCGTCTATCTGGGCATCGGCATCGCCCTGGGCCAGGACGGCATCGCCCACGTCCCCTTCGACAACGCCGAGCTGACCCAGGTCATCGGATACGCGGCCCTGGTCGTGATCCTGGCCGAGGGCGGTCTGGGCACCAAGTGGACCGAGGTCAGACCGATCCTGTCCTCCGCCGCCGTGCTCGCGCTGGTCGGTGTCGCGGTCAGCGTCGGGGTCACGGCGTCGGCCGCGCACTTCCTGGTCGGGCTGGAATGGCGGCAGGCGCTCATCATCGGCGCGGTGGTGTCCTCGACCGACGCGGCGGCCGTCTTCTCGGTGCTGCGGAAGATCCCCCTCCCCCGGCGCGTGACGGGCACGCTGGAAGCCGAGTCCGGTTTCAACGACGCCCCCGTCGTCATCCTGGTCGTCGCCTTCTCCACGGCCGGTCCGGTCGAGCACTGGTACCTGCTGATCGGCGAGATAGCCCTGGAGCTGGCCATCGGTGCCGCCATCGGACTCGCGGTGGGCTGGCTGGGCGCCTGGGGGCTGCGGCACGTGGCGCTGCCCGCCTCCGGTCTCTACCCGATCGCCGTCATGGCCATCGCCGTCGCCGCCTACGCGGCCGGCGCCCTCGCCCACGGCAGCGGCTTCCTCGCCGTCTACCTCGCCTCGATGGTGCTGGGCAACGCCAAGCTGCCGCACTGGCCCGCCACGCGCGGCTTCGCCGACGGGCTCGGCTGGCTCGCCCAGATCGGCATGTTCGTCCTGCTCGGCCTGCTGGTCGCCCCGCACGAGCTGGGCGACGACATCGTGCCGGCGCTGGTCATCGGGCTGGCGCTCACCATGGTGGCCCGCCCGCTGAGCGTCGTGCTGTGCCTGGTGCCGTTCCGGGTGCCCTGGCAGGAGCAGGCGCTGATGTCGTGGGCGGGGCTGCGCGGGGCCGTGCCCATCATCCTGGCGACGATCCCGATGGTGCAGGGCGTCGAGGGGAGCGAGCGGATCTTCAACATCGTCTTCGTCCTGGTCGTCGTCTACACCCTCGTCCAGGGCCCGACGCTGCCCTGGCTGGCCCGCAAGCTGCGCCTGGGCGAGGAGTCCGGGGCCGCCGACCTCGGCATCGAGTCGGCGCCCCTGGAGCATCTGCGCGGGCACCTGCTGTCGATGGTCATCCCGGACACCTCGAGGATGCACGGCGTGGAGGTCGCCGAACTGCGGCTGCCCGCCGGGTCCGCCGTCACCCTCGTCGTGCGCGAGGGGGAGTCGTTCGTCCCGCTGCCCACGACGATGCTGCAGCACGGGGACGAACTGCTCGTCGTCGCCACCGACCCGGTGCGGGACGCCGCCGAACGGCGCCTGCTCGCGGTGGGCCGCGGCGGCAAGCTGGCCGGCTGGCTGGGCACCGACAGCGCGCCGGCGTAGCACCGGCACCACCGACACCACGGACGCCCCGGGCCCGCCCCTCCTCCGTCCACGGCGCACGCGCCCCGGGGTGCTCGTTTTCACAGGCACCCGGAGCACCGGTACCTGTACGATGCAGGCGACCCCCAGATGACCTGATCGAACCAACTCTGCCTGACGCAGAGCTGGCGCGACCGTATGGCGGCCGGAACGCCCTGAGCTGTGGCACCGGCATCTACCGCAGTCAGCGCAAGAGGACAGCTCTCGGCGCACCCGCCCGCCCCGCGCGGGCCGCGCTACCAGGCGGCAGAAAGGCACGGGCCGTGGCATCCACGGTCACCACGTCGAAGGACTCGGCGGCCACCTCCCGCCCGGGATACGGCCAACTGCTGCGCACGCGCGGCGCCTGGACCTTCCTGCTCCCCGGCTTCGCGGCACGCCAGCCGTTCGCGATGCTCACCCTCTCCATCGTGCTGCTGGTGCAGCACACCACCGGCTCCTACGGCGCGGCCGGCGCCGTCGCGGCCGTCACCGGCGTCTCCATGGCGCTGTTCGCTCCCTACAGCGGCCGCCTGGCCGACCGTCACGGGCAGCGCGCGGTCCTCGTGCCCGGCGTCCTGGTGCACACCCTGTCCGGGCTGACCCTGACCGCGCTGGCCCTGAACGGCGCCCCCCTGTGGGCGCTGTTCGCCGCCGCCGTGCCCACCGGCGCCTCGGTGCCGCAGGTCGGCCCCATGGTGCGCGCCCGCTGGGGCGCGAAGCTCAAGGACTCCCCCCTGATGACCACGGCGGCGGCCTTCGAGTCCGTCACCGACGAGTTCACCTTCGTCGTCGGGCCGCTGCTGGCCACGGCCTTGTGCACGGCCGTCGACCCGGCCGCGGGTCTCGTCACCGAGGCCGCGCTGACCCTGATCGGCGGTCTGCTGTTCGCCGCCCAGCGGGGCACCCAGCCGAAGACCTCCGCCGACGGCCGGGCGCGCGTGGAGCACGCCTCCGCGCTGCGCGTCCCCGGGGTGCGCGTGCTGATCGTGACCTTCCTGGGCATCGGCTCCGTCTTCGGCGGCATGCAGGTCTCGCTGGCCGCGTTCACCGAGTCGATCGGCGAACCCGGCCTGAACGGCGTCCTGTACGGGATCTTCGCCGCGGGCAACATGATCTCCGGCATCGCCTGCGGGGCCATCGCCTGGAAGGCCGCCCCGCAGCGGCGCCTGGTCATCGGGTACGCGGCGCTCGCCGTGACCGCCTCGGCCCTGTGGACCTCCCAGTCGGCGCTGCTGCTGGCCGGCCTCGGCCTCCTGGTCGGCATGAGCATCGCGCCGACCCTGATCACCGGCTACACGCTGGTGGAGGACCTGGTCCCGGCCGGTGCCCGCACCGAGGCCTTCACCTGGCTGACCGGCGCGGTCGCGCTCGGCCAGGCCGCCGCCGTCACCATCGCCGGACAGCTGGAGGACCGCCTCTGGGACGGCGCCGGTTTCCTGGTGCCGATGGGCGGCACGGTGCTCGCCCTCGCGACGCTGCTGGCGCTGCGGTCGCGGCTGGTGCCGCCCTCGCGCGGGCGCACGGTCGCGCGTGGCATGGATCACCGCTCCCCCGCCGCAGTGGACTGAACGCAGGGAATAGGTCAGTATGGATCGTCGTTAGCACTCATCGAGTGAGAGTGCCAGGAGGAAGACAGTGCCCACCTACCAGTACCAGTGCACCGAGTGCGGCGAGGGCCTCGAGGCGGTGCAGAAGTTCACCGACGACGCCTTGACCGAGTGCCCCAGCTGCCAAGGTCGTCTGAAGAAGGTGTTCTCGGCGGTCGGCATCGTCTTCAAGGGCTCCGGCTTCTACCGCAACGACAGCCGCGGCTCCTCCTCGAGCAGCTCCCCGGCGTCGTCGAAGTCGTCGGACTCCTCGTCCTCCTCGACTTCTTCCTCGACGTCCTCCTCGGGCTCCGGCTCGGGTTCGAGCACGTCGGCCGGCTCCAGCAGCTCCAGCGCCACCACCGCCGCGTAGGACCGCACTCCCGCGGAACCACCGCGCCGCGCAGGACCGCACTCCCGTGAACCCCGTCGCCGTACGACGACGGGGTCCTCGGCGCTTCCGCGTCCGGTTAGGGTGCGGAACATGGCGAACATGGCGACGGCCGAGATCGGCGTGATCGGCGGCTCCGGCTTCTACTCCTTCCTCGACGACGTGACCGAGGTCCGGGTGGACACCCCGTACGGGGCCCCCAGCGACTCCCTCTTCCTCGGCGAGGTGGCCGGCCGGCGGGTCGCCTTCCTCCCCCGGCACGGACGCGGCCACCACCTGCCGCCGCACCGGATCAACTACCGGGCCAACCTGTGGGCACTCAGGTCGGTCGGGGTGCGCCAGGTGCTCGGGCCGTGCGCGGTGGGCGGTCTGCGCCCCGAGTACGGACCGGGCACGCTGCTGGTGCCGGACCAGTTCGTGGACCGGACGAAGTCCCGGGTGACCACGTACTTCGACGGGCTGCCGCTGCCCGACGGCACGGTGCCGAACGTGGTCCACGTGTCGCTGGCCGACCCCTACTGCCCCACGGCACGCACGGCCGCGCTGAAGGCGGCGCGCGGCCGGGACTGGCAGCCGGTGGACGGCGGCACGCTGGTCGTGGTGGAGGGGCCGCGCTTCTCCACCCGTGCCGAATCGCTGTGGCACCAGGCGCAGGGCTGGTCGGTGGTGGGCATGACCGGACATCCCGAGGCGGCGCTCGCCCGTGAGCTGGAGCTCTGTTACGCCTCCCTGACCCTGGTCACCGACCTCGACGCCGGCGCCGAGACCGGGGAGGGCGTCTCCCACGACGAGGTGCTGCGGGTGTTCGCCGCCAATGTGGACCGGCTGCGGGGCGTGCTCTTCGACGCGGTGGCCGCGCTGCCGGCGACGCACGAGCGGGACTGCCCGTGCGCGTCGGCGCTGGGCGGGATGAACCCGGGGTTCACGCTGCCGTAGGGCGGAGGGTGTGCCCGCCGGGGCGGGGCACGGCGGG
>NZ_MSGP01000216.1 GCF_002078235.1 Streptomyces viridosporus | reverse complement strand
CGCGGCGGCCGGGCCCCGGAGGGCTTCGAAACCGTGTTCCCCCGGCATGATGTTGCCCGGCGGCCCGCACTCAGGCCGCGACGTGTTGCCTGGCGAGCCGAAAGAGAGACATGAGCACGAGAGTCATGAAGGTCGAAGGGCCTGCAGGAAGCGCGGTGTGACGCGATGCATATTGTCATCATGGGCTGCGGAAGGGTCGGGTCCGCGCTGGCCCAGAACCTGGAGGAGCAGGGTCACACGGTCGCCGTGATCGACCAGGACCCCACCGCCTTCCGCCGGCTGGGCTCCGCGTTCGGCGGACGCCGGGTCACCGGGGTCGGTTTCGACCAGGACACCCTGCGCGAGGCGGGCATCGAGGAGGCGGGCGCCTTCGCCGCCGTCTCCAGCGGCGACAACTCCAACATCATCGCCGCGCGGGTGGCCCGGGAGATGTTCGGCATCGAGAACGTCGCCGCCCGCATCTACGACCCCCGCCGCGCCGAGGTCTACCAGCGCCTCGGCATCCCCACCGTGGCGACGGTCCGGTGGACGGCCGACCAGATGCTGCGCCGGCTGCTCCCCTCGGGCGCCGAGCCGCTGTGGCGCGACCCCACCGGCGGGGTGCAGCTCGCCGAGGTGCACACCTCCACGGCCTGGGTGGGGCACAGGATCAGCAGGCTGCAGGAGGAGACCGGCGTCCGCGTCGCGTTCCTGACCCGGCTCGGCGAGGCGATCCTGCCCAGTTCGCAGACGGTGCTGCAGGACGGCGACCTGGTGCACGTGATGATGCGCACCGACGAGATCGACCGGGTCGAGGCGGCGTTCGCCAGGGGCCCCGAAGAGAAGGGCGGTCACTGATGAGGGTCGCCATTGCCGGAGCCGGGGCGGTCGGCCGCTCGATCGCGGGCGAACTGCTGGAGAACGGCCACGAGATCCTGCTCATCGACAAGGCGCCGACCGCCATCTCGGTCGAGCGCGTCCCGCAGGCCGAGTGGCTGCTCGCCGACGCCTGCGAGATCACGTCCCTGGACGAGGCGGCGCTCCAGCGCTGCAACGTCGTCATCGCGGCGACCGGGGACGACAAGGTCAACCTCGTCGTCTCGCTGCTCGCCAAGACCGAGTACGGGGTTCCGCGGGTCGTCGCCCGGGTGAACAACCCGAAGAACGAGTGGCTGTTCACCGAGGCCTGGGGCGTGGACGTCGCCGTCTCCACCCCGCGCCTGATGTCGGCGCTGGTGGAGGAGGCGGTCAGCGTCGGCGACCTGGTGCGGCTGCTGCGCTTCAGCCACGGCGACGCCAACCTCGTCGAGCTGACCCTGCCCGAGGAGTCGGCGCTGGCCGGCACCCGGGTCGGCGACGTCCAGTGGCCGCAGGACACCTCGCTGGTCACCATCATCCGCGGCACGCGCGTGCTGACCCCGACCCGGGAGGACTCCCTGGAGGCGGGCGACGAGCTGCTCTTCGTGGCCGCCCAGGCCCGCGAGGAACAGCTCGAGGACCTGCTCTCGGTGCGCCGGGGCGAGACGGCGCGCTGAGCACCGCCGTCGACGACGCGAGGGCGCCCGGAGATCACGGGATCTCCGGGCGCCCTCGTACGCGTACGGGCCCCGGCGGGGTGAGCCCGCCGGGGGCTACCCCTGCCGTCGGTGCCGGCCGGCCGGCGTCGCCCCGCCGCTCTCCTGCGCGGCCGCGGCCCTGCGCTCCTCCTCGCGTTCCTCCTCCTCGCGCTCCTTCGCCTCCATCTCCGCGAACACGTCGATCGGCGGGGGCGCCTTCGCCAGGAACACCCACGTCAGGTACACGGCGAGCAGGAACGGCGGGATCTTCAGCGCGACCAGCACCCAGCCCAACTGGGTCGTGTCCGCCCACCAGTACAGCGGGAACAGGATCGCGCTCTTGCCGAGCAGGATCAGCCCCCAGGCCCAGCTGGCCTTGGTGTAGGCCTTCTTCCGGCCGGGGTTGCGGGTGCGCCAGGAGAGGTTCTCCCGGAAGACGGGGCCCAGCATCAGGCCGATCAGCGGGACACCGGCCATCGCGGTGATGATGTACGCCAGGGCCAGGCCCAGGGTGTAGAGCATGCCCGGCAGGTAGAAGTCCTTGGCGTTGCCGGTCATCATCGCGAAGACCACGCCGAAGCCGACGCCGAAGACCCCGCTGAAGGCGTGCTTGACGGTGCCCTTCATCACCAGCCGGACCACGACCAGCACCAGCGACACGGCGAGCGCCGCGATCGCCGACATGTGCAGGTCCTTGTTGACCGTGTAGATGCTGACGAAGAGGAGGCCGGGCAGTACCGTCTCGACCATGCCCCGCACTCCGCCGAACGCCTCGAACAGCGCGGCCTCGGTCACCGCCCGGGCGTCGTCCGCGGATGTGTCTTCGGTTGTCGGCTTGTCGAGCGACGTCACCGGCTACTCCCGTCCGAGGGGTCTCAGTTCGTATTTCGGATTGAACAGCACCCGGCGGCCCCGGCTCATCGAGATCCGGCCCGATGCGATCAGCTTGCGCCCCGGCTCTATCCCCACGATGGAGCGCCTGCCGAGCCACACCACGTCCAGCGCGGCGGAGCCGTCGAACAGCTCGGCCTCCAGGGCCGGGACTCCCGCGCGCGGCCGCAGCGTGACCGTGCGCAAGGTACCAGTAACCGTCACGATCTGACGGTCCTGGCAATCGTCTATGCGGGTACAGCCGGCGGTCTCGGCGTCCTCGCGCAGCTCCTCGGACTCCAGGTCCTCCTGCGACGAGGAGAGCCGGTCGAGCATGCGCCGGAACCGGCCCGTCGGCTTCTCGTGACGAGGAACAGCACTCATACGTGAAGCGTACCGGGGTGTCCCGAGGGTTCCGTACCCGCTGCTCCACCCGTCCGAACCGGCCCGCGCCCGGCTCCTCCCGCGTCGCGCGCCGGCACCGCCCCGACCTTCACTTCTCGAAGCGGTAGCCCCTGCCCGGCTCGGTGATGAAGTGCTTGGGACGGGACGGGTCGGCCTCCAGCTTCCGGCGCAACTGCGCCATGTACACGCGCAGGTAGTTCGTCTCCGTCCCGTACGACGGCCCCCACACCTCCCGCAGCAGCTGCTTCTGCGCCACCAGGCGGCCACCGCCCCGCACCAGCACCTCCAGCAGGTGCCACTCGGTGGGGGTCAGCCGTACGTCCTTGCCGTCGCGGTTGACCTTCTTCGCGGCCAGGTCGACGGTGAACGTGCCGGTCTCCACCACCACGTCGCCCTCGTCGCCGACGGGCTCGGCGCGGCGCACGGCGGCCCGCAGCCGGGCCAGCAGCTCGTCCATGCCGAAGGGCTTGGTGACGTAGTCGTCGGCCCCCGCGTCCAGCGCCTGGACCTTCTCCGCGGAGGCGTGCCGCGCGGACAGCACCAGGATCGGGACCCGGGACCAGCCGCGCAGCCCCTTGATCACCTCGACGCCGTCCATGTCGGGCAGGCCCAGGTCGAGGACGACCACGTCGGGGTGGCGGGCGGCGGCCAGCTCCAGGGCGCAGGCTCCGTCGTGGGCCGCGTCGACCTCGTAGGAACGTGCCTTGAGGTTGATCACGAGGGCGCGCACGAGCGCCGGCTCGTCGTCGACCACCAGCACACGGGTCATGAGGGCTGCCTTTCCGGTTCTGCGGCGGAAACGGGCTCCGGGCACTCCGCCGCCGCCGCGCGGAGGGTGAGCGTCATGGTGAGGCCCCCACCGGGGGTGTCCTCGGCGTCGAGGGTGCCGCCCATGGCCTCGGCGAAGCCGCGTGCGACGGCCAGCCCGAGGCCGACCCCGGCTCCGCGCGGGGCGTCGCCGTGCCGCTGGAAGGGTTCGAAGATGCGGCCCTTCGCCTCGTCGGGCACTCCGGGCCCGCGGTCGACCACCCGCACCTCGACCCGGTCGGCGTGGGCGCTGGCGGCGACCAGCACGGGGACGCCGGGCGGGCTGTACTTGACGGCGTTCTCGATCACGTTGGCCATCGCCCGCTCCAGCAGCCCGGGATCCGCGGCGACCATGGGCAGGGTCTCGGGGACGTCCAGGGCGACGCTGCCCTCGGGCACCCCGCCGAGCGCCATCGGCACCACCTCGTCCACGTCGATCTCGCGGATCAGCGGGGTGACCGTTCCGGTGTGCAGCCGTGACATGTCGAGCAGGTTGCCCACCAGGTGGTCCAGCCGGTCGGCGCCCTCCTCGATGCTCGCGAGCAGTTCGGCGGTGTCCTCCGGCGACCAGTCGACGTCCTCGGAGCGCAGGGAGGAGACCGCCGCCTTGATCCCGGCCAGCGGGGTGCGCAGATCGTGGCTGACGGCGGCCAGCAGCGCGGTGCGGATGCGGTTGCCCTCGGCGAGGGCGCGGGCCCGGTCGGCCTCCTCCCGCAGCCGGCGGTGGTCCAGCACGACGGCGGCCTGCGCGGCGAAGGCGGCGAGCACCCGGCGGTCCTCGGCGGGCAGCACCCGGCCGGTCAGCGCGAGCGCCATGTGGTCGCCGGCCGGCACGTCCACGTCCGCGTCCTCGGGCCGCTCCACCGGCCGCCCCCGGCCCGCGCGTCCTGCGCAGGTCCACGGTTCGACGTCGGCGGCGCGTTCCAGCAGGGCCGCCGACTCCATGCCGAAGGTCTCGCGCACCCGTTCCAGCAGGTCCTCCAGGCCGGTCTCGCCGCGCAGCACGTTGCCGGCGAGATAGGACAGGATCTCCGACTCGGCGCGCAGCCGGGCCGCCTGGTGGGTGCGGCGGGCGGCGAGGTCGACGACGGAGGCCACCGCCACGCCGACGGCGACGAAGACCACGATGGCGACGAGGTTCTTGGGGTCGGAGACGGTCCAGGTGTGCAGGGGCGGGGTGTAGAAGTAGTTGAGCAGCAGGGAGCCGACCACCGCCGAGCCCAGGGCCGGCCACAGTCCGCCGAGCAGGGCCGCCGCGACGGTCAGCGCCAGGAACAGCAGCATGTCGTTGGCGAACCCCGGGTCGACGGCGCTGATCAGCACGGCCAGCAGCACCGGACCGGCCACGCCGACCACCCAGCCCGCCACCGTGCGCGACCGCCCGAGCCGGGCGCCCCGGGCCACCGGCAGCCCGCGTCCCTTGGCGATCGCCTCGTGGGTGACGATGTGCACGTCCAGGTCCGGCCCGGAGTCCCGCGCGACGGTCGCGCCGACCCCGGGTCCGAAGACGTACTGCCACGTCTTGCGGCGCGAGGAGCCCAGCACGATCTGCGTGGCGTTCACCCCGCGGGCGAAGGCGAGCAGGGCGGCCGGAACGTCGTCGCCGACGACGTGGTGGAAGGTGCCGCCCAGGTCCTCCACCAGGGCGCGCTGCTCGACGAGTTCCTTCGGCGAGGCGGCGGTGAGTCCGTCGCCGCGGGCGATGTAGACGGCGAGGACCTCGCCGCCGGCCCCCTTCTCCGCCAGCCGCGCGGCCCGCCGGATCAGGGTCCGGCCCTCGGGCCCGCCGGTCAGGCCGACGACGATCCGCTCGCGCGAGCCCCATATCGCGGAGACCTCGTGCTCGCTGCGGTAGCGCTGGAGGTGGGCGTCGACCCGGTCGGCCACCCACAGCAGCGCCAGTTCCCGGAGCGCGGTGAGGTTGCCGAGGCGGAAGTAGTTCGACAGGGCCGCGTCGACCTTGTCCGGCTGGTAGACGTTGCCGTGCGCCATGCGGCGGCGCAGCGCCTCGGGCGCCATGTCGACCAGCTCGATCTGGTCCGCCCGCCGCACCACCTCGTCCGGCACGGTCTCCCGCTCCCGTACGCCCGTGATCGACTCCACGACGTCGCCCAGCGATTCGAAGTGCTGGATGTTGACCGTCGACAGCACGTCGATCCCGGCGGCCAGCAGTTCCTCCACGTCCTGCCAGCGCTTGGCGTTGCGGGACCCGGGGACGTTGGTGTGGGCGAGCTCGTCGACGAGGGCCACCTGGGGGCGGCGGGCGAGGACGGCGTCGAGGTCCATCTCGGGGAGGACTCTCCCGCGGTGTTCCAGTTCCCTGGGCGGGATCCGTTCCAGGCCGTGCAGCAGCGCCTCGGTACGCGGCCGGCCGTGGTGCTCGACGAACGCCACCACGCAGTCGGTGCCGCGCTCGACGCGCCGGTGCGCCTCGGACAGCATCGCGTACGTCTTGCCGACGCCCGGTGCCGCACCGAGGTGGATCCGAAGCTTGCCGCGTCCCATGGCCTCATGGTCTTCCGGTCGAACTTGGCTGGGCGCAGTCGACCTTACGGCCGGGCGCCGCGGCCCGGGGGGCCGGGCCGGGGTTCGGGGCCCGTCCCCGGCGCGGCCCCGGCGCCGGCGTGGGGCGTACCGGGGCCGGTTCCTCGGTGCTCGACGATCTCGCCGTCGCTCAGTTCCAGGACGCGGTCGGCGAGGTCGAGCAGGGTCGCGTCGTGCGTGGCGACGAGCGCGGTGACCCGCTCGCTGTGGACGACCGCGCGCAGCAGTTCCATCACGGCGTGCCCGGTCTCCGCGTCCAGCTGGCCGGTCGGCTCGTCGGCGATGAGGAGGGAGGGCCGGTTGGCGAGGGCGCGGGCGATCGCGACCCGCTGCTGCTGGCCGCCGGACAGCTCGCCGGGCCGCTGTGCCGCGTGGTCGGCGAGGCCCACCAGGGACAGCAGCAGCTCGACCCGTTCCTCGCGCTCGCGCGGGTCGGCCCGGCGCAGCCGCAGCGGGACGCCGACGTTCTCGGCCGCGGTGAGGATCGGGATGAGGCCGAAGGACTGGAAGACGAAGCCGACGCGGTCCCGGCGCAGGGCGAGCAGCCCGTTCTCGTCGAGTCCGGCGAGGTCGAGTCCGTCGATCTCGACCCGCCCCCGGTCGGGCGCGTCGAGGCCGCCGACGATGTTCAGGAGCGTGGTCTTGCCGGAGCCCGAACGCCCCTTGAGGGCGACCAGCTCACCGCGCGGGACGTCGAAGGAGACGCCGCGCAGCGCGTGGACCGCGGCGGCTCCGGTGCCGTACGAACGGTGCACGTCCGCCACGCGCACCATGGTCTCGGTGCTCACCTGACTCATCCGGACGACCTCCCCCGTGGACCGGGCGCCAGTATCGCCACCGGACGCCCGGTCGATCAACGGTCAGACCGGGTTGTCCCCGTGGGTGAGGGTCTCCCAGGCGACGAAGAGGTTGTTGGTGCCGGAGGGGCGGGTGCGCTCGGTCAGCGCCTGGGTGTGGGTCATGGCGAAGCCGAGGCGGTGGTGCAGGGCGTTGTAGCCGACCTCGGTCACCGGCCCGAGGCCGAGGTGCAGGGATCCGCCGCACAGCCAGCCGGGGACGGCCGTGCCCTGCTCGTACTTCGCCTGGAAGCCGAGGGCGTGCCGCAGCCGCTCGCCGACGTCCGTGCCGTACAGGTCCTGTCCCTGGATGCGGCTGGTCTCGGCGATGTGGGAGATCGAGGAGATGCCGTATCCGGTGTGGGTGAAGTCGCGGCAGGTCTCCTGGGTGAGACCGGTGACGAAGGTGGACTGGTTCTGCCAGTACTTGACGATCTTGTCCCGGGTGTCGAGGTTCTGGCTCGGCACGGTCCTCGGCAGGGCGCCGTCGGACTCCAGGTAGACGTAGGCGGCGGTGCGGGCGCGGAACGTGGCCATGGCCTTGTCGTAGGAGGCGCGGTCCTCCAGGAGGACGGAGATGCCGACGGCGGCCTCCGTCATCGTCAGCTCCCAGTTCCCGTTGGAGTGCGAGCCGTTGATGATCTCGGGCAGGTAGACGTTCCGGAGCATGGTGGCGAAGCGGCCGGAGTTGCCCCAGCCGCCGGTGTAGGTGTGCTTGACGATCTCGGCGGACTTCGCCCAGGAGGAGCCGGCCCAGCCGGTCTGCAGGGGCGCGTTGCTGTTGGTGTGGTCCCGGATCACGGCGGACCAGGCGTCCATCAGCTCGATGGACTTCCGCGCGTGGCGCTCGTCGCGGGTGAGGTACCAGGCGAGCGCGTGGGTGTAGGCGGCGATCGCGTCCTCGCGCTCGTCGGTACAGCCGTTGTCGGGGTTGGAGTACGAGCCGCACTCCACCACCGCGCGGGGCTTCGGGGTGCGGTTCAGGTCGGCGTACTTGCTCGCCCTCATCCGGTCGAAGGCGCCCTTCCAGGGCTGGGCGCCGGCGTCGACCTTGGCGCGCGCGAAGTCCAGTTGGCCCTGCGAGACGGTGACTCCGGGGTGGACGAAGGCGGCGGGGGCGGCCTCGGCGCGTCCGGCGTCCGGGCGGAGCACCAGGGTGCCGACGAGCGCCGTGGTCAGGAGGGTGAACAGGACCGTGCGGGCTCTGCGGCGGTGACGTGCAAGTGGGGGTGCAGAGGGCATGTGGGGGGCCATCCGTTCTTGTATGTGAACGGTGAGCGTCTTCTTGAACGCTCGACTGGCCCGGGACGATAGGTACGGACCAAAGCCCCGTCAAGGGGCCGCGCACCACGAAGGGCCGCACCCTGCGGGCGCGGCCCCGGTCGGAAGTCCCTCGTGTCAGCGGACCTCGGTGATCTCCGGCCCGCGCTGCAACTGGCCCATGCCGCCCGCGAAGCGGGAGCCCTCCTCCTGCTGGACGTTCTCCGGGACCATCTGGGCGTCGTTCGGCAGCTTCAGGACGATCGGGTCGCGCGGTGCCATCGGCCCGTCGCCGCGCACCACGACCGTGTCCCGGAAGATCTGCTCCAGCAGCCCGGCGGCCTGCGGCTGCACCGCGCCCTGGCCCGAGATCACCCCGCGCAGGAACCAGCGGGGGCCGTCCACGCCGACGAACCGCACGACCTGGAAGCCGCCGGTCCCGTCCGGCAGCTGCACCGGCACCTGGGCCCGCAGCTCCCAGCCCAGCGGACCCTCGACCTCGTCGATGATGCCGCCCTGCTGGGTGATCCCGGCCGCGATCTCCTCGCGCACCTCGCCCCAGATGCCCTCGCGCTTGGGAGCGGCGAAGGCCTGCAGCTGGATGGCGCTGTCGCGCAGCACGACGGTGGCCGCGACGATCGCGTCGCCCGCGACCTCGACCCGCAGCTCCATGCCGTCGACGCCGGGCACGAACAGACCGCCCAGGTCGACCCGGCCCTCGCCGGGTTCACGGACCTCGGACCTGTCCCAGGGCCCGTCGGGCCGCGGGGCCGGCTCGAGCCTCAGCCGCCCGGCCTCACCGTCCGCCTCAGTGTCGACACCGTCGACGACCTGCTCGGCCTCGCCGGCCGCACCCTCGGCGGCATCCCTCTTCTTGCGACGTCCGAACACGTCACTGTCCTTCCCGGTCGGATACGACCGAAGCGTATCGATTCCCACCCGCTGTGCCGCCCAGGGCGGCCTGACCGCTTGTGCCTCTCTCGCCCTCCACCGAGGCATGCCCGCCGGTGGACCCGAAGCCCCCCTCGGCCCGCGCCGAGCCGGGAAGCTCCGCCACCGGCACGAAGCGGACCCTCTCGACCTGCTGGACGACCAGTTGGGCAATCCGGTCGAAGCGCTCGAACCGCACGGTCTCGCGCGGGTCGAGATTCACCACGATCACCTTGATCTCCCCACGGTACCCGGCATCAACCGTCCCTGGGGCATTCACCAGGGCGACGCCGCAACGGGCGGCGAGACCGGATCGCGGGTGCACGAAGGCCGCGTACCCCTCGGGCAGCGCCACAGACAGGCCGGTGGGCAGTACGGCCCGCTCGCCGGGAGCCAGTCGGCACGCCTCGGTGGTCCGCAGATCGGCTCCCGCGTCACCCGGGTGCTCATACGCCGGAAGCGGTACGTCCGGGTCGACGCGCCGGATCAGCACCTCGAGCCCGCCGCCGCGGGGCTCGCTCACGGGTTCACCTCGAAGGCGCGGGCCCGCCGGACCTGGTCCGGGTCGTTCATCGCGGCCCGGATCTCCTCCTCGCGGCCGTGGTCGACGAAGTGGTCGACCTTGACCTCGACGAACAGCGCGTCGGCACGGACCGCGACGGGTCCGTCCGGGCCGCCGATGCGTCCGGTGGCGCTGCTGTAGATCTTCCGTCCGGCCACCGCCGTGACCTCCGCCTCCAGGTGCAGCGTCGTGCCGACCGGCACGGGGCGGACGAAGTCGGTCTCCAGCCTGCCGGTCACCGCGATGACGCGCAGCAGCCAGTTCAGCGAGCCGAGCGCCTCGTCCAGGGCGGTGGCGAGCACCCCGCCGTGCGCGAGGCCCGGGGCGCCCTGGTGGGCGGCCTGCACGGTGAACTCGGCGGTGATCGACACCCCTTGGCCGGCACGGGCCTGGAGGTGCAGCCCGTGGGCCTGCTCGTCACCACAGCCGAAACACTGGCCGTAGTGGGCACCGAGGAGTTCGCCGGGCGCGGGGGCGTCCGGGTGGCGCACCGGTTTCACGGCGCCGGCCGGGGGCTGAAGGGCTGCGGAAGTACCACTCACAGCCGCAGACCTTACCCGCCCGTCCGCCGCCCATCCCCGCCCCGCCGGACAGCGCTTCACCCCGGCCGCCCTGATTGCGGTCCCGCCCCGGCACCGTGCCAAGCTTGGATCCATGCAGCTCTCCGCCGCCCCGTACGAAGAACGCCTGACCGCTCCCCGCTCCTGGTGGCTGATCTCCTTCCTGGTGGGGGTCTCGATGGCGCTGATCCTGCTGCCGTTCGGCACGCTGCCGATGCTCGGCGGTCTGGCCTGCGGCACCGCCGTCGCGGCGGTCGTGGCCAGTTCCTACGGCGCGGTGCGCATCCGGGTCGTGGGCGGCAGCCTGATCGCGGGCGAGGCGAGGATCCCGGTGACGGCGCTGGGCGAGGCGGAGGTCCTGGACGCCGAGGAGGCCCGCGCCTGGCGCACCCACAAGGCCGACCCGCGCTCCTTCATGCTGCTGCGCGCCTACATCCCCGGGGCGCTGCGCGTGGAGATCACGGACCCGGAGGACCCGACCCCCTACGTCTTCCTGTCGACCCGTGAGCCGGAGCGGCTGGCCGAGGCGCTGCGGGCGGCGAAGGCCGCCGCGTAGCCGCGGCAGAAGGCCGCCTGGGGGTCACCCGGGGGAACACGCGGGCGAGGCCTCACCCGGGAGGCGCCTCACGGTCTCCCGTGCCCTTCGCCCTTCCCCGTCCTCCCGGTGGTCCTCCCGGTGCGGCCGCCGAGCTCCTTGAGGGCGTCCTCGGGAAGGCGGTCCATGTCCAGGGCGTCCGCGGGCCGCTCCAGGGCGGGGAGCGCGGGCAGCGCGTCCCAGGGCACCTGGATCTTGCGCAGGTCGGTCCGGATGCGGTCGGCGAGCTTTCTGGTGTCCCGGCGGTTCATGACCGCGCCGACGGCGGCTCCCACCAGGAACGGCATCAGGTTCGGCAGGTTGCGGACCGTGCGCTTCATGATCCGCTGGCGCAGTTCGCGCTTCATGCGGCTGTTCATCGCCGCGCTCACGGTCGAGGGCTTCGTCGCCTCGATCCCGCGCTCCTCCGACCAGGAGTTCAGGTACACGGTGCTGCGCTGGGTGAGGCCGCCGGCCGGCCGTACGCCGTAGACCTCGTGGAGTTCGGCGATCAGCTTGAGTTCGATCGCCGCGACGCCGGTGATCTCGGCGGCCAGCTCCGTCGGTATCGCGGGCGGCACGGGGAGCATCGCCGCCGCACCGACTCCGGCCCCGACGGTCGCCGTGGCCCTCGTGGCTCCCGCCACGAGCTTGTCGGCGAGCTCCTCCGGGCCGAGTCCGGGGAACTGGTCGCGCAGCGTCCCCAGGTCCCGTACGGGCACGCGCGGGGCGATCTCGACGACCCGGTCCGCGAGGTGCGCCAGCCCCGCACGCGCGCGGGCACCGCCCTTGCGGGCGCCCTCCCTGGCCTTCTCCCGGAACGCCGCGGCCCGCCGACGGGCCACGGGGGCGGTGACCTCCACGGACACCGGGAGGTCACCCCGGTCGACTGCCGATTCGAGCGAGGCCGCCCCGGTACCGGTTGAGCCCCGCTCGTCGTCACGCGTGTCGTGCTGCGGGCCGTCCTGCGGCCCTTTGTCCGCTCCCCTCTGGAGGAAGCGGCGCTTCCGGGGAGGGGTCGAGCCAGTCACGGCCGACCCCTCCTCAGTCGCAGTCGCGGCAGATCGGCTGGCCGTTCTTCTCGCGGGCCAGCTGGCTGCGGTGGTGCACCAGGAAGCAGCTCATGCAAGTGAACTCGTCCTGCTGCTTGGGAAGTACCCGGACGGCCAGTTCCTCGTTCGAAAGGTCCGCCCCGGGCAGCTCGAGGCCCTCGGCGGCCTCGAACTCGTCGACGTCCACGGCGGAGGCCGACTTGTCGTTCCGGCGGGCCTTCAGTTCTTCGAGGCTGTCCGAGTCGACGTCGTCGTCGGTCTTGCGTGGAGTGTCGTAATCGGTTGCCATGTCGCTCTCCCCCTCTGGGTGTCTGCGGTGTCTCCAGCGCACGTAACGCGTGAGAGGCCGGACTTGTGCCCGACCTGAGGCGGAGATTTTGCCTCACATCAAGGTCTGTTACTCAATCGACACCCAACCGGACTCCTCATGAGTGATCGGCTTGGATGGCGAAGGGGACCGTACACGGTCCGAATGCCGCACTTCAAAGCCGCCTCACCCTGTACTTCCCGTGATCAGGGGACCTGAAAACCGGGATTTTCCCGGCCTTTCCACGGGTCGCATGATCACGGAGAGTAGATGGCCGGAAAATCGTCCGTGTGATCGATCACACACGGGGACGTCCGGAAGGTGGTCCGAGGATTCCGCGCGAAGCGAACATCCCCGTGTGTCGACGGCATGATCTCAGACGGGCAGGGTGAAGCGCATCACGAGCCCGCCGCCCTCGCGCGGGCGGGCCGAGACGTGCCCGCCGTGCGCCCGGGCCACCGACCGGACGATGGACAGCCCGAGTCCCACGCCCTTGTCGCTGCCCGTGCGCTCGGTGCGCAGCCGCCGGAACGGCTCGAAGAGGTTGTCGATCTCGTACGCCGGCACGACCGGGCCCGTGTTGGACACCTCCAGGACCGCCTGGCCGTGCTGGACCCGGGTGGTGACCTCGACCCAGCCGCCCTCGGGCACGTTGTAGCGCACGGCGTTCTGCACCAGGTTCAGGGCGATCCGCTCCAGCAGCACGCCGTTGCCCTGGACGACCGCGGGCTCGCTGCTGGAGCGGATCTCCACGCCCGTGGCCTCCGCCTCGGCGTGCACCTGGTCGACGGCCTGGGAGGCCACCTCGGCGAGGTCCACGGCCTTGCGCTCGACGATCTGGTTGTCGCTGCGGGCGAGCAGCAGCAGGCCCTCGACGAGCTGCTCACTGCGCTCGTTGGTGGCCAGCAGGGTCTTGCCGAGCTGCTGGAGCTCCACCGGCGCGTTCGGGTCGGAGAGGTGCACCTCCAGGAGCGTGCGGTTGATCGCCAGCGGGGTGCGCAACTCGTGCGAGGCGTTGCCGACGAAGCGCTGCTGGGCGGTGAACGCGCGCTCGAGCCGCTCCAGCATGTCGTCGAAGGTGTCGGCCAGCTCCTTCAGCTCGTCGTCCGGGCCGTCCAGCTCGATCCGGCGGGACAGGTCCGAGCCCGCCACCGCACGGGCGGTGCGGGTGATCCGGCCCAGCGGCGACAGCACCCGGCCCGCCATGGCGTAGCCGAAGGCGAAGGCGATGACGGCGAGGCCCAGCAGGGCCCCCAGGGAGCGGCTGAGCAGGTCGTCCAGGGCGTGCTGGCGCTGCGCCGCGTTGCACTGCTTCAACATCTCGTTGAGCTGGCTGTTGTCGGTCGCGCCCTGCAGCTGCGGACAGGTTTCGCTGGTGATGGTTATGTTGGTGCCGATCACCTTGAAGGACTGGCCGCTGCCGTCGTGCAGGGCCTGGGCGGCCAGCAGGTAGATGATCGACAGCAGCAGGATGCCGGCGATCAGGAACATGCCGCCGTACAGCAGCGTGAGACGTATCCGGATGGTCGGGCGCAGCCACGGGAAGGGCGGCTCCGGCTTCCTCGGGTCCCAGGTGGGCTTGGGGGGCGCGGTGGGGGGCGCGGGGGTGGCAGCCATCGTTCATCAGATCCGGTAACCGGAGCCGGGCACGGTCACGATGACCGGCGGCTCGCCCAGCTTGCGGCGCAAGGTCATCACGGTCACCCGCACCACGTTGGTGAAGGGATCGGTGTTCTCGTCCCAGGCCTTCTCCAGCAGCTGCTCCGCGGAGACGACCGCGCCCTCGCTGCGCATGAGCACCTCCAGGACGGCGAACTCCTTGGGCGCGAGCTGGACCTCCCTGCCGTCGCGGAAGACCTCGCGGCGGTTGGGGTCGAGCTTGATCCCGGCGCGCTCCAGAACGGGCGGCAGCGGCACGCTCGTACGCCGTCCGAGGGCACGCACGCGTGCGATGAGCTCGCTGAACGCGAAGGGCTTGGGCAGGTAGTCGTCGGCGCCGATCTCCAGCCCCTCGACGCGGTCACTGACGTCACCGGACGCCGTGAGCATCAGGACGCGCGTGGGCATGCCGAGCTCGACGATCCTGCGGCAGACGTCGTCACCGTGCACGAGCGGGAGGTCGCGGTCGAGGACCACCACGTCGTAGTCGTTGACGCCGATGCGCTCCAGGGCGGCCGCACCGTCGTACACGACGTCGACGGCCATGGCCTCCCGGCGCAGTCCGGTGGCCACCGCATCGGCGAGCAGTTGCTCGTCCTCGACGACGAGTACGCGCACGTCGCTTGTCCTTCCTCATGTCCTGCCGGGCGGCGCCGGTGGGCGCACGCTGCAGGGATGCCGTGGGTGTGTCGGCCTCCATCCTGCCTTTTCCGTCCATAAGTCGGCGGTAAGGCAAGTGGGCGGCCGGCGCGGGCACGGTGGCGAACAGGTGCGGGGCCGGGAAACGTCCGGGGGAACGGGACGCGAATACAAGATTTTCTCGCGCGGTGAGGTTTCCCCGGAAGGCAGCTTGGGGAGGACGGGTCTTACATCCCGCGATCACGCTCTGCACGTACCGCACCACCATGCGGTACGCATCGAATTGCTTCCGCAGAGCGGGCGTGGATGCCCGGCACCGTGGCCTCCGGCCGTACGGGACCGGGCATCCGCTTCAGACGTGATCATCCCTTCCGAACGGCACACCCCCGTGCCACCGACCCACCGACCCAGGACGAGGGGGCGCAGCATGGACGCATTCACCGCAGGACTTCTGCAGCGCATAAAGGCGACCGAGTCCGACCTGACGCGGGCTCGTGACGAGGGCGACGACTTCCTCGTCGAGGTGGAGCAGGGCGAGCTCGACGACCTGCGCCGCCTCGCCGCCGAGCATGGCGTGGAGGTCGGCGCGTCCGGCGTCTGATCAGCCCGTGGGAAGCGGGCCCCGGCGAATCCAGCGCCGGGGCCCGCTTTCCTGTTCGTCCGTCCTCCTGTTCCCCTCCTCCGCTTCGTCCCCTCCGGGGCGGCGGGCGCCGGTGGGCCCGTGCCGGGGACCTGTGGGCCCGTGCCGGTGCCGGTGGCCCGTGCTCCGCGGTTCCCTAGTCGTGCCAGGCCCCGAAGTCCTCCAGGAGCCGCTGGAGGGGCTCGAAGACCCCCGGGGTGGCCGCGACCGCGAGGTCCCACGACGGGCGCCGGCCGGGGCGCCCGCCGGTCAGCGCGCCCGCCTCGCGGGCGATCAGGTCACCCGCGGCGAGGTCCCAGGGGTGCAGTCCGCGCTCGTAGTAGCCGTCGAGGCGGCCCGCGGCCACGTCGCACAGGTCCACCGCGGCCGAACCGCCGCGCCGGATGTCCCTCAGCAGGGGGATCAGCCGCTGCGCGACGTCGGCCTGGTGGGTGCGGACCCCGGCGACGTAGTTGAAGCCGGTCGAGACCAGGGCCTGGTCCAGGGGCGGTGCGGGCCGGCAGGTGAGCCTGCGCTCGCCGTCCCAGGCACCCGTGGCCCAGGCGCCACCGCCGCGCACCGCGTGGTAGGCCTCGCCCCGCATCGGGGCGGCGACGGCTCCGGCCACCGTCTCGCCGTCCTGCTCGGCGGCGATGGAGACGGCCCAGGTGGGCAGGCCGTACAGGTAGTTGACCGTGCCGTCGAGCGGGTCGATCACCCAGCGGATGCCGCTGGTGCCCTCGCTGGTGGCGCCCTCCTCGCCGAGGAAGCCGTCCTGCGGACGGCGCTCGGCGATCAGCGTGGTGATCAGCTTCTCGGCCGCGAGGTCCATCTCGGTGACGACGTCGATCGGGCTGGACTTGGTGGCGGCGACCGCCAGGTCGGCCGGTCGGCCGTCCCGCAGCAGCTCGCCCGCGCGCCGGGCCGCCTCGCGGGCGAGGTGGAGCAGTTCCGCGTGCAGGGGGTCGGTCACGGGGCTCCTCATGCGTAGGGGCTGTCGGCGCCCGCGGCGGCGGGGTGCGGGGCGCGGGCCGGGCAGCAGCCGACCGGGCAGAGGTCGTGACTGGCGCCCAGCGCGCCCAGGGCGCACGGCGTGACGTCCTGCCCGCGCTCGGTGGCGGCGCGCTCCAGGACCAGCTCGCGGATCGCGGCGGCGAACCGCGGGTCGTCGCCGACGGTCGCCGAGCGGCGCACCGGCAGGCCCAGCTCCTCCGCCTTGGCACGGGCCTCGGTGTCGAGGTCGTAGATGACCTCCATGTGGTCGGAGACGAAGCCGATGGGGGCCATCACCACGGCCGGGACCCCGGCCGCGTGCCGCTCCTCGAGGTGGTCGCAGATGTCGGGCTCCAGCCAGGGGATGTGCGGGGCGCCGGAGCGGGACTGGTAGACGAGCTGCCAGGGGCGGTCCACGCCGGTGCGCTCCCGGACGGCGTCGGCGATCAGCCGGGCCACGTCCAGGTGCTGCCGGACGTAGGCGCCGCCGTCGCCGTGCTCCTCGACCGGGCCGGAGGTGTCGGCGGCGGAGGTGGGGATCGAGTGGGTGCAGAAGGCGAGGTGCGCCCCGTCCCGGACCTCCTCGGGGAGGTCGGCGAGCGACCGGATCACCCCGTCGATCATGGGCTCCAGGAAGCCGGGGTGGTTGAAGTAGTGCCGCAGCTTGTCGAGCTTCGGCAGCTCCAGGCCCTCCGCCTCCAGGGCCGCGAGCGCGTCGGCGAGGTTCTCGCGGTACTGGCGGCAGCCGGAGTACGAGGCGTAGGCGCTGGTGGCCAGGACCAGGATGCGGCGGTGGCCGTCCCGCACCATCTCGCGGAGGGTGTCGGTGAGGTACGGCGCCCAGTTGCGGTTGCCCCAGTAGACCGGCAGGTCCAGGCCGTGGTCGGCGAAGTCCTTGCGCAGCGCGTCCAGCAGGGCACGGTTCTGGTCGTTGATGGGGCTGACCCCACCGAACATGAAGTAGTGCTGCCCGACTTCCTTCAGGCGTTCCTTGGGGATGCCGCGTCCGCGCGTGACGTTCTCCAGGAACGGGACCACGTCGTCCGGGCCTTCGGGGCCGCCGAAGGAGAGCAGGAGCAGGGCGTCATAGGGGGTGGCATCGAGCAGGTCAGACATGTCTCGATCCTGCCACTCGGCACCGACGGCCGGGGAAGGACGGGGTGCGGGGCGGCGCTTCCGGGTGCGTTAGGGTGACCTAACCAGTAAGCTGTATCGACTGCGGTCGCACCTTACTGAGACCTTCGGAGACCCCGTGCCCACCCCTTATCGCGCCCTGTTCGCCGCGCCCGGCAGCAAGGCCTTCTCCGCCGCGGGGTTCCTCGGCCGCATGCCGCTGTCCATGATGGGCATCGGCGTGGTGACCATGGTCTCCCAGCTCACGGGGCGCTACGGCCTGGCCGGCGCCCTGGCGGCCACCATCGCGCTGGCCGCCGCCGTGGCCGGCCCGCAGGTCTCCCGTCTGGTGGACCAGTACGGGCAGCGGCGGGTGCTGCGTCCGGCGACGCTGATCTCGCTCGTCGCCGCGGCGGGGCTGCTGCTGGCCGCGCACTACGACGGGCCGGACTGGGTCCTGTTCGTCTGCTGCGCCGGCATCGGCTGCGTGCCGAGCGTCGGCGCGATGGTCCGGGCCCGCTGGGCCGCCCTGTACCGGGGCACCCCGCGCCTGCACACGGCGTACTCCTTCGAGTCCGTGGTGGACGAGATCTGCTTCATCTTCGGGCCGATCATCTCCATCGGGCTGTCCACCGCCTGGTTCCCGGAGGCCGGTCCGCTGCTCGCGGCGTGCTTCCTCGCGGTCGGCGTCTTCTGGCTGACCGAGCAGCGCGCCACCGAACCCGCGCCCCATCCGCGCGAGCGCTCGGGCGGCGGCACCGCGCTGCGCTCCGCCGGCCTGCAGGTCCTGGTCGCGACGTTCGTGGCGACGGGGGCGATCTTCGGGGCCGTCGACGTGGTCACCGTGGCCTTCGCGGAGGAGGAGGGGCACAAGACCGCGGCCAGTGTGGTGCTCTCCGTGTACGCGCTGGGCTCCTGCGCGGCGGGCGTCGTGTTCGGGCTGCTGCGCTTCGCGGGGGCGGCGGAACGCCGGTGGCTGCTGGGCGTGTGTGCGATGGCCGTGAGTATGATCCCCCTCCTACTGGTCGGGAACCTGCCGTTTCTGGCCGTGGCGCTGTTCGTTGCGGGTCTGTCCATCGCTCCCACGATGATCACGACGATGTCCCTCATCGAAAAGCACGTACCCCGAGCGCAGCTCACCGAGGGGATGACCTGGGTGAGCACCGGGCTCGCGGTCGGTGTCGCGCTCGGCTCCTCCGTGGCCGGCTGGGTGATCGACGCGGCCGGGGCGCGGGCGGGGTACGGGGTCCCGGCGGTCTCCGGGGCCGTCGCGGTCGTGGTCGGTTTCCTCGGGTACCGCCGGCTCAAGCGGCCGGCTCCGGGTCGGGGAGGCTCCGTTGGGCAGCACAGCGAGCGCGAAGAACGGCACGTGGCGTAACTGGGGAGGCAACGTCTCCGTCCGTCCCGCCCGGGAGGTCACGCCCGCCTCGGTCGACGAACTGGCCGCCGCCGTGCGCCGGGCCGCCGAGGACGGCCTGACGGTGAAGCCGGTGGGCACCGGGCACTCCTTCACCTCCATAGCCGCCACCGACGGCGTGCTGGTCCGCCCCCACCTGCTGACCGGCATACGCGACATCGACCGCGCGGCCGGCACCGTCACGGTCGAGGCCGGCACTCCGCTGAGAAGACTCAACGTGGCCCTCGCGCGCGAGGGCCTGTCGCTGACCAACATGGGCGACATCATGGAGCAGACGGTCTCCGGGGCCACCAGCACCGGCACCCACGGCACCGGCCGCGACTCCGCCTCCCTCGCCGCCCAGATCCGGGGCCTGGAACTGGTCACCGCCGACGGTTCGGTGCTCACCTGCTCCCGGGAGGAGAACCCGGAGGTCTTCGCCGCCGCCCGCATCGGCCTCGGCGCCCTCGGGATCGTCACCGCGATCACCTTCGCGGTGGAGCCGATCTTCCTGCTCCACGCCCGCGAGGAGCCGATGCCCTTCGACCGGGTCTGCGCCGAGTTCGACCGACTGCACGCCGAGAACGAGCACTTCGAGTTCTACTGGTTCCCGCACACCGGCAACACCAACACCAAGCGCAACAACCGCAGCGCGGGGCCCGAACGGCCGGTGCCGCAGCTCAGGGGATGGTTCGAGGACGAGTTCCTCTCCAACGGCGTCTTCCAGGTGGTCAACTGGGTCGGCCGCGCGGTGCCCGCGGCCGTCCCGGCCATCGCGCAGGTCTCCAGCAGGGCGCTGTCCGCGCGGACCTACACCGACATTCCCTACAAGGTGTTCACCTCACCGCGCCGGGTGCGCTTCGTGGAGATGGAGTACGCCGTCCCGCGCGAGGCCCTGGTGGAGACGCTGCGCGAGTTGAAGGCGATGGTCGACCGCTCCCCCCTGCGGGTCAGCTTCCCCGTCGAGGTGCGCACCGCCCCGGCCGACGACATCACCCTGTCCACGGCGTCCGGGCGCGACAGCGCGTACATCGCCGTCCACATGTTCAGGGGCACCCCCTATCAGGGGTACTTCACCGCGGCCGAACGCATCTTCACCGCGCACGAGGGGCGGCCCCACTGGGGGAAGATCCACACCCGGGACGCCGCGTACTTCTCCCGGGTGTATCCGCGCTTCGCCGAGTTCACGGCACTGCGGGACCGTCTCGACCCGGAGCGCCGGTTTCGGAACGACCATCTGCGGAGGGTCCTGGGGGCGTGACGGACGTGCCGGGGTCCGGGCTCGTGACGCCGGGGTCCTCCGTTCCGGTGATCTCCGGCGACGGCGTCGGGCCGTACGTCCCCCCGGGAGAGGCGCCGTCGGTGGGGCCGGTCCCCTCGGGAACGCCGGGGGTGCCGGTCGGGGTGGGCGCCGGTTCGTCCCGGTCGGAGTCCTCGAAGGGCCCGGACGTGCCGGACTCCCCGTCGGAGGGGCCGGGGTCCCGCCCGGTGGAGCCGGAGGACCCGGAGACCGCGTCACCGACCGTGGTGCCCCGCTCGCCGCTGAGGCTGCGGCCGGAGGCGAGCTCGTAGGCGGTGATCCCGGTCATCGCGACCGCGAAGACGAGGAACGCCGCGGCCACCGGCCGTTTCCAGTTCCCGGCTCCCGCCCGGCGCTTCGCCCGGTACACCGTGCCCTCGGTGAACTCCCCGGGCGCGGGCGGCGTCCGCCCGCCGGTCCGCCCGGTCCTCGCGGTGGCCCCCCGCACCTGCTCACCGGTGCGCGTGAAGAAGTGCTGGAAGAGCGTTCCGCCGCAGGTGGCGACGACACTGACGACGCCGGCACCCAGGATCGTCCCGTAGACACCGAAGGACGAGGCGAGTTGGGCACCCAGCACCGTGGCCGCGGCACTGCCCGCGACCTGCGGCACGCTCAGCTCGACCCGCCGCCGTTTCCCCTCCTCCGGGGCACTCGACTCTCCCGCAGCTTCCGACTTTCCGCGCATTACTGGACCTTGTTCGCTTTTCCCGAATGTGAGCGATCAACCGTACGAGAAGGGGACGCACGAGCGAAATCACAGGTTCCGTTTCTGGCGGTCGGGTGAAATTTCCCACGTTCGGAATCCGGACAGTTGGGCAACGGCGGCCAAGTCCGACCCCTTGCCAGAAGTCGGTCGGCGCGCCCATCCACGCACGTGGCCCGAATGGAGTACTGTGGCGAGCCCTGGGTCCGGTCTCCCGTCAGGGTGCCCGGGTCCCCGAGGACCGCCGGGAGGGGGCTAGTTGCACAGGGTGACGCAGTTGGTCACTTAGCGTTGCGAACAGGTAACCGTGCCATAACGGCGATCCAGGGCCCGCGCCCGACACGCCGGGCAACTCGGCAAGGTTGTGGCAGGCTGCACCCGGGCAGGCCACACTCGACTAGCGGAAGCAGCGACGCACGTGACGTCGGCAGGCACCACCCGGGAGGTCCCCATGCCCGAACTGCGTGTCGTGGCCGTCTCGAATGACGGCACACGGCTGGTGCTGAAGGCTGCGGACAGCACGGAGTACACGCTTCCGATCGACGAACGGCTCCGCGCCGCCGTGCGCGGCGACCGTCCCCGCCTCGGCCAGATCGAGATCGAGGTGGAGAGCCACCTCCGCCCCCGCGACATCCAGGCGCGTATAAGGGCCGGCGCGACCGCGGAGGAGGTCGCGCAGATGGCCGGCATCCCCGTGGACCGCGTACGCCGCTTCGAGGGCCCCGTCCTCGCCGAGCGCGCCTTCATGGCCGAGCGCGCCCGCAAGACCCCGGTCCGCCGCCCCGGTGAGAACTCCGGCCCCCCGCTGGGCGAGGCCGTCCAGGAGCGGCTGCTGCTGCGCGGCGCGGAGAAGGACACCGTCCAGTGGGACTCCTGGCGCCGCGACGACGGCACCTGGGAGGTGCTGCTGGTCTACCGGGTGGCGGGGGAACCGCACTCGGCGAGCTGGACCTACGACCCGCCCCGGCGGCTCGTCCAGGCCGTCGACGACGAGGCGCGCTCGCTGATCGGCGAGTCCGACGACCTCGCCGCGCCCGAGCCCAGCTTCCCGTTCGTCCCGCGCATCGCCCGGCTGCCGCGCGACCGTCCGCCGGACCGTTCCGGCGACCGCGAGCGGCCGAGCCTGCCCGCACAGGCGTCCGAGCCCGCCGAGGAGTCCACGGCGGTCACGGCCTCGGGCGAGCGGGACTCGCTGACCAGCCTGCTGGAGGCGGTGCCCAGCTTCCGGGGCGACCTGGTCGTCCCCGAGCGGACGCCCGAGCCCGACTCCGAGGAGCCCGACTCCGAGCCCGAGGCGGAGGAGCCGCCGGCTCCCGCGGCCTCGGCCGGTTCCGCCTACGCGGACGTGCTGATGCCCCGTTCGGTCGGCAGTCACCGGGACCGCCTCATCGGTGCCACCGACCGTCAGGCCGAGGCGGACGGCGTCCGGCCGGGCCGCCGTGCGGCGGTGCCGAGCTGGGACGAGATCGTGTTCGGGACGCGCCGCAAGAAGCAGGAGTAGCCCGGAGGACGGGAGCGGTCCGGTTCCGTGCGCCGCCGCCGTACGGGCGGCGGCGGCGGACGACGGACCCGGGGGCGCTCGCCACGCGGTGAGCGCCCCTTCCCGTTCCCGGTCACTGCGGGTCGGGCCCCACCGCGACCGGCCGCTCCGGGTCCGAGGACCACTCCGACCAGGATCCGACGTACAGCGCCGCCGGGATGCCCGCGACCGCCAGCGCCAGCACCTCGTGGGCCCCGGAGACCCCGGAGCCGCAGTACACACCGACCGGCGCGTCCCCGGACACGCCCAACTCCTCGAAGCGCGCGCGCAGTTCCCCGGCGGGCAGGAAACGGCCGTCCGGGCCGACGTTCTCCGTCGTGGGTGCCGAGACCGCGCCGGGGATGTGTCCGCCGACCCGGTCGATCGGCTCCACCTCGCCCCGGTACCGCTCCCCCGCGCGTGCGTCCAGCAGCACCCCGGAGCGCGCCAGCGCCGCCGCGCCGTCGGCGTCGAGCAGCCCGGTCGCCGACGGCACGGGGGTGAAGTCGCCCTCGGCCGGGGCCGGCTCCGACGTCTCCAGCGGCCCCTCCCAGGACGGCAACCCGCCGTCGAGGACCCGCACGTCCGGGTGACCCGTCCACCGCAGCAGCCACCAGGCGCGGGCGGCCCCCCAGCCCATGCCCCCGTCGTACACGACCACCGGTGTCCCCGACGACACGCCCGCCCGGCGCATCGCGGCGCCGAACTCCGCGAGGTCGGGCAGCGGATGGCGTCCGCGCTCACCCGGCGCGGAGGCCAACTCCCCGTCCAGGTCCACGAAGACGGCGCCGGGAAGGTGTCCCGCCCGGTAGGCGGCCCGGCCGTCGAACGGCGGCTCACCGGTCGCCTTGGCCGTGCTGAGCTGCCAGCGGACGTCGAGCAGGACGGGCGGGTTCCCGGCCGTCAGCTCCCGCGCGAGTGCGGATGCGGAGATGGTGGCGTTCATGACCCCATCCTCGCGCACGGGGTGGCCGAGGCGTCCCGGTCCGGCTACTCTGCTCGGCCGAGCAGCTCCGGTCACCAGGCGTACGGGATCGGGCACATGCTGTACAACCGATCGACACCCGGCGGCCAGCGCGCCGAAGAGGACGAGGGCCCGCGCATCGGGCATCCTCCGGGAGCAGACACCGTCGCGCGGGCGCGGGGACGGTCCGCGGAGCGGACGCGGCTCGGCCCCCTCCGGGGTCGAGAAGAGCACGGCCGCCGTGAGGGCGGCCGAGGAGAGAGTGACGATGACCGACGCACGGGGGGCCGCCCGCCCGAACGGCGGAACGCCGCACGCACCCGGCACACCTTGCTGGGTGAGCCTGATGGCGCACTCGCTGGACGCGACCGAGGAGTTCTACGGAGCGTTGTTCGGCTGGGAGTTCCGGCCCGGCCCCCAGCCGCTCGGCCCCTATGTGCGCGCCCTGCTCGACGGACACGACGTGGCCGGCATCGGCCTGCTGCCGCCGGACCGCCGGCTGCCGGTCGCGTGGACGCCCTACTTCGCCTCGGCCGACGCGGACGCGACGGCGGAGGCGGTGCGCTCTCGCGGCGGCACGGTCGGGGTCGGCCCGCTGGACGCCTCCGCCGCCGGACGGCTGGCGATCTGCTCCGACCCCTGCGGCGCCGTCTTCGGCGTCTGGCAGGCCGCCGGGCACCTCGGCACCTCGATCACCGGCGTCCCCGGCACCCCCGCCTGGAACGAGCTGACGACCTTCGAGTCGGAGACCGTCGCCAAGTTCTACGAGACGGTGTTCGGCTACGACGAGGAGCCGGAGGTATCCGCGGACTTCGACTACATCACCCTGCGCCTGGACGACCGCCCCGTGGCCGGCGTCCACGGGGTGGGCCGCGCCGTGCCCCGGGGCCGGGGGCCGCACTGGACGACGTACTTCACCGTGGCCGACACGGACGACGCGGTCGACCACGTCCGGCACCTGGGCGGCCAGGTCCTCACACCGGCCCGCGACTCCCCCCACGGCCGCGTCGCCACGGTGGCGGACCGGGAGGGGGCGCGGTTCGCGCTGCTGCAGGGGCCGCGCTGAACCGCACCGGTCGGGTGGACGCGCCGGGAGCACGTCCGGCGACAGGGCCGCCGCCGGCGGCCGTCCCGGCAGGGGACTCGTCGGCCGGGAAGACCTCACCACAGCGGTCCGCCGGGAGGATCCGTGCACGACAAGCCGCCCAGCAAGCTCGCCGGTCACCTGCTGCATCGGCGGCCGGGCGCCTCGCGTCCCACGCGGCACCGGGTCGGGCCGGACACGTTCGGCCTGGACCAGGAGAAGGTCCTCCGGTTCGCCGACGGCACGCTGGACCCCACGGAGGAGCCGCGGCTCGCTGAGGAGGTCGCCGAGGTCCTCCCCCTGGGCTGGTCCCTGTCGCCGAGGGCCAAGGAACGGCTGTACACGGTCACCGAACACCTCGGCGGCGAGCCCCGGTTGCTGCAGTGGCTGGACCGCCACCCCGGCCTTCCGCGCCTGACCGCACGGCTGGTCGTGCTGACGGGCACCCTCGACCGGTACAGCGACGACGCCGGGGTCGTCGAGGCCCTGCGCTCGTCCCGTGCCGAGGAGCCGCTTCCCTCCGGGCTGGAGGGCGTCCTGCCGCCGGAGACCGACGAGGAGACGCTCAGCGACATCTCCTACCGCATCGACGAACTCCCCTTCGAACGGCACCCGCAGGACGCGGCGCGGCTCGCCCTGGCGACGACGGACTGGCTGCGGAGCGCCGCCCGGCGGGCGGCCCCCTCGTCCCCCGGGACCACCCCTCGCCCATGACGCCGAGGTTGACCGGCAGGTCCTCGGCGGCCTGCAGGATGCGGGCGAGGTTGTAGGGGTCGGGGGTGCAGGTCGTGCCGTTGGTCCCGTCCGTCGGCCCGATGCCGTCGCCGAACAGCGTGGTGATGTCGTTGCTGAGGGCCTGTTCGCACTGCTGGGGGGTGATGAGGCGGACGTGCGCGTCCATGGCCCCGGCGGTCGCGATCAGGTGCTCGCCGGCGATGACCTCCGTACCGGTGCCGATGACGAGCCGGGGGTCGACGGAGTCCTGGGTCTGCGGGTTGCCGGCCTTGCCGATGCCCGCGATGAAGCCGTCCTCGACGCCGATGTCGCACTTGACCACGCCGACCACCGGGTCCATGACCACGACGTTGGTGATCACGAGGTCGAGGGCGCCCTGCGCGGCGGTGGCCTGCGGGTCGGCGGACATGCCGTCGCGCATGGTCTTGCCGCCGCCGTAGACCACCTCGTCGCCGTACGAGCCCTCGCGGACGTCCTTCTCGACCTCGACGACGAGGTTGGTGTCGGCCAGCCGGAACCGGTCGCCCACCGTGGGGTCGAACAGGTCGGCGTACTGCTTGCGGGAGAGGGTCGGCATGTCAGTGGGATCCCTTCTTCGTGTTCTTCTTGGCCCCGGGCCTGCCCAAGCCCGACTCGCCGGCCGCGTCACCGGGCGCGGCGCCGCCGAACGACGCGCGCTGAACCGGGGCACGCGGCTCGAGGCGGCCGTCCCGCGCCCCGGTTCCTCCTCGGCCCTCCTGCCGGACCGTTCGCCGGCCGGGCCCGCGGCCCGCGACCGGCCGTCGGGCGGGGACGGGGTCGTCCCGTACGCCGGCCGGTCGCGGGCCGTGCACCCGTCGCCTCCGGCCCCGTCCGGTCCGGGAGCGGCCACCGCAAAAACCGTGGGCGGCGGTCGTGCCGGACGGCGGTCGGCCTTCACCCGTATGACCCCGCTGTGCTGGTCGCCCGGGCGGGCCGGTGGTGCGGTGGAGGGACAAGGGGGGAGCCGTCCGGGGCAGGTAGGCGCCGGGCGACCGTCCCGTTCCCAGGAGGCCCTCGTGACCACCTCTCGCTCGAACCTCCGCTCGCCCCACGGGGTCACGGCTCGTGCGTGCGCGCCGCGTCCGGCCGCCCGGTCGGCCCGTGCGCCGGCCGCCCTCCTGGCCACCGGGACGCTGCTCCTCACGGCGGCCTGCTCCGGCGGGGACGACCGCACGGTGACCGAGTCGGAGACCGGCACCACCGTCGCCGAGCGGCCCCTCGCCGCGCGGACCACCGCGTCCCCCGCCTCGGACCTCACCGAGACCGGGGCGCGGAACGCGCTGATCACCGAGTCGGACATCGAGGACTACTGGGACCAGGTGAAGGACCCGCAGTCCTGGCGGGACTCCCTGCTCGTCGGACAGGTGGACGTGGCGGAGTTCCTCAACGGGAAGAGCGACGCCGAGGCCTGTCAGCGCCTCGTGAACGCGCTCTACGACGAGACCCTGCTGGGCAAACCGTCCGGGGCGTCGGCGCTCACCGGCTTCCAGGAGGGCGACTCCCGGCTGCTCTACCAGGTCGCCGCCTACCAGGAGGACGACCTCGACGACTCGATGACGTGGCTGAAGTCACTGCCCGACACCTGCGACCAGTTCACCCTCACCGGTAGCGGCGGCGGCCAGCGCACCGTCCAGGTCGTCGAGATGTCCCTGCCCGAGGAGGGCGACGACCGGCAGGGACTGACCGTGACGGTGAAGGGCACCAGCGGCGGCGACCCCGTGACCCTCACCCTGGACGTCGCCGCGGTCCGGATCGGCGCGAACGCGATCACGGTCACCAACGGCGGACTCGACGGCGCCGACCACGACACCACCAAGGCCGCCGTGGAGCAGGGCACCCCGCGGCTCGAGGACGTCCTGGCGGGCCGGACGCCGCAGCCCACGCCCAGCGGCGTCGAATGAGCCGCGGGGTGCCGGGCACCCCGTCGTCGCGGACGGCGGGGGTGGGCGCTCCGCTTCCACCACGGCCGTCATAACCTGCTGTACGTCCCGTGGCGCGACCGCGCGCACAGACCCGACCAGGGAGACCGATGATCTTCATCACCGCCAAGTTCCGTGTCCGCCCCGAGTACGCCGACCGGTGGCCGGAGATCGCCGCCGACTTCACCACGGCCACCCGCGAGGAGCCGGGGTGCCTGTGGTTCGACTGGTCGCGCAGCGTCGAGGACCCGACGGAGTACGTCCTGGTCGAGGCCTTCCGCGACGACGAGGCGGGAGCGGCCCACGTGCAGTCCGAGCACTTCAGGACCGCACAGCGGACGCTGCCGCCCCACCTGGTCGAGACGCCCCGGATCGTGAACGCGACGGTTCCGCAGGACGACTGGTCGCTGCTGGGCGAGATGAGCGTCTCCGAGCAGGAGTGACGCACCGCCTCACCGAAGGCTGCGCCGGCCTGGTTCAGCGGCCGCGCCGGTGCAGCCTCAGGTCCGCGACCACGGGGCGGTGGTCCGACGCCCGCGTCGCCACCGCTTCGGCGCCGACCACGGTGATGTCGGGCGAGACGGTGACCAGGTCGATGCGCTTGACCGGGTCGACCGCCGGGTACGTCCCGCCCCCGCCGGGCGCGGCGTCCCGCAGGCGCCGCCACAGCGGCGCCAACTCCGGAGCCGTGGCCTCGGCGTTGAAGTCGCCGACCAGGACCTTCGGTCCGCGGTCGGCGGCGAGCACCTCGAGCATGTCCGCGACCTGGGCCGCGCGGATCGACGGGTCGGCCCGGTAGTCCAGATGTGTGGAGTAGACGTGCACGTGCGCGCCCCTCACGTCGACCGTCACCTCGGCGAAGCCGGGCGCCGGGGCCGGCACCGGATCGGGTGTCTGGGTCGAGAGCCGGGTGATCTCGTGGTTCTCCGCGTCGAGCACCGGGTAGCGGCTCAGCACGGCGACGCCGAACCGCCGTCGCTCCCCGCCCGGGGCGGCCGGGTCCAGGTCGTAGATCGGTGCGAAGAACACGCGCATGCCCAGCTTCCCGGCGAGCGCGCGGGCCTCGTCGACGAAATCGCTGCGGGTGCCCCAGTGCACGTCGACCTCCTGAAGGCCGATCACATCGGCCCTCAGGTCGCGTAGGGCCTCCGCGGTGCGGTCGAGGTCGAAGACCTGGTCCGCGCCGGCCCCGGCGTGGATGTTGTAGGTCGCCACCCGCAGCGGCACCGACGGGGCCCGTGCCCCGGGGGAGTCCGCGGCCGCCACCGGCACCGCCGTGGCGAGCACGGCGGCGACGAGTGCGGCGGCGGCACGGCGGCGGCCTCGGACGTGGCGTCGGGAACGGGGCTCCATGCCTTCTCCGGATCGGGTGGGAGCGGGACGGCGGCGGGGGCGCAGGGCGTCCGACGGCACGTCAGCACCGGTGCCCGGCCCCCTCCCCCGCGGCAACGTCACGGTGCGGAGGCGGCCGGCGCCGTCCTGACGCCGATGCGCACGCCCCTGCATTCTGCTCCGGCGGCGGCCCGTCCACGCCCGGCGCGCGTGGTTTCGTCGCGGAGGCGGGCGGCGCGTACGCGCGTGACCCCGCGAACGGGGGAGGTCGCGGGGTCACCCGCGCAGGGTACCGTGCGGGGCTCCCGGCGGGGGCGTTCCGCGTACCGGTGCGTCAGACCGACGTCACCGGCAGGACGTCGGGGGACAGCACGCCCGCGCGGACCGAGGTCCTGGTCATCCGGCGGAGGTGGTGGCGGCGGCACAGGACCTCGTAACCGACCTCCTCCGCCGGGCGGTTGACGTCGCCCACGACCACCTGGGCGCCCTCGACCACCATCTCCCCGTCCACCGTGCGGGCGTTGTGCGTCGCCCGGGCGCCGCACCAGCACAGGGCCTCCACCTGGAGGGTCTCGATCCGGTCGGCCAGCTCGATCAGCCGCTGCGAGCCGGGGAAGAGCTTGGTGCGGAAGTCGGTGGTGATGCCGAAGGCGAAGACGTCGAGCCCGAGGTCGTCCACGACCCGCGCCAACTGGTCTATCTGCTCCGGCGCGAGGAACTGGGCCTCGTCCACGATCACGTGGTCGACCTTGCCGCCCCGGGACAGCCGGTCGACCAGGTACCGGTACATGTCCATGCCCTCGGTGACCTCGACGGCCTCCGTGACCAGGCCCAGCCGCGAGGAGAGCTTCCCCTCCCCCGCGCGGTCGTCGCGGGTGAAGATCACACCCTGCAGGCCTCTCGCCGACCGGTTGTGGCTGATCTGGAGAGCCAGTGTCGACTTCCCGCAGTCCATCGTTCCGGAGAAGAACACCAGCTCTGGCATGGGGGGTCGGGCACCTTTCGGCCTGGGGCGTCGGGGACGGGACGTCGGACGGTGGGTCGGGACGGTGGGTCGGGCGGGCTTCAGGAGCGTACTTCGAGCAGGGGGACCAGTTGCTCGGCAGGGGTCATCGAACCGTGGTTGCCGACCATCGCCGACTCGTTCGGCTCCCGCTCGGAGGCGATCAGCAGGACGTCGTCCCGCGCGGCGGCCACCACGTCGCCGATCCGCCGGTACACGCGTGCGTCGACCGACGGCCCGAACCAGCCCGCCTCGATCGCCTCGTCCCGCGAGGCCACCCAGAACTGCTCGCCGAGCACCTCGCGCCAGCAGGTCAGCACGTCGTTCTCGGCTCCGGGCACGGCGTAGACGTGACGGGCGCGCCCCTCGCCGCCGAGCAGCGCCACGCCGGCGCCGAGCTCCCAGTCCTCGTCGAAGTCGATGCGGTGCTCCTCGTCGAACGGGACGTCGACCATGCCGTGGTCGGCGGTGACGTAGAGCGCGCTGCGCGGGGGCAGTTGCTCGGCCAGGCGCTGGACCAGGCGGTCGACGTACATGAGCTGGCCGCGCCAGGTGTCGGAGTCGACGCCGAAGCGGTGGCCCGCGCCGTCGACCTCGGCGTAGTACGTGTAGACCAGGGAGCGGTCGGCGGCGGCCAGCTGCTCGGCCGCGGCGTCCATGCGCTCCTCGCCGGACAGCCGTCCGAGGAAGGTGCCGCCACTGAGCGCGATCTTGGTCAGCGGGGTGTTCTCGAAGGCCGGGGAGGTGACCTGGGCGGCGTGCACGCCCGCCCGGTGGGCCAGCTGGAAGACCGTGGGGTACGGCTGCCACGGGCCGGGCGGGGCCCAGGGCTGCCAGCGCAGCTGGTTCATCAGCTCGCCGGTGTCCGGGTTGCGCACGGTGTAGCCGGGCAGGCCGTGCGCGCCGGGCGGCAGGCCGGTGCCGACGGAGGCCAGGGAGGTGGCGGTGGTCGCCGGGTAGCCGGCGGTGATCGGACGTCCGGTGCCGCCGCGCGAGGCGGCCAGCAGGGACGTCA
>NZ_MSGP01000215.1 GCF_002078235.1 Streptomyces viridosporus | reverse complement strand
CGGCGGACCGGGCCGGGGCGCGCTGATGACGACCGTGGCCATGTCGTCGTGGCGGCCGGACCCCAGCCACTGGGAGGCCAGCATCTGCACGTGCTCGACGATCGCCTCGCCCGGCATGCCCGCGCACTCCGGCAGGGCCTGCCGCAGGCGGCGTTCGCCGAACAGCTCGTCGCCGAGCGGCCCGCCGCGGGCCTCGGTGATGCCGTCCGTGTAGAGCAGGCAGGTCTCCCCCGGAGCGAGCACCGTCTCGGCCGTCCGCGCGCTCACCTCCGGCAGCGCGCCCACCAGCGTGCCGTACGTGGGCAGCTCCTCGACGGTGCCGTCGGCGCGGACGACGAGCGGCGGCAGGTGCCCGGCACTGGTCAGCCGCAGGTGGACCACGTCGTCCCGGCGCCGGACGGAGGCCAGCACCATCGTGGCGAAGCGGGTGTGGTGCGAGGTGAGCAGAGCCCCGTTCAGCAGACCGAGGACACGCGCGTGGTCCGTGGCCAGGGGCAGCAG
>NZ_MSGP01000214.1 GCF_002078235.1 Streptomyces viridosporus | reverse complement strand
TCGTCGCGGAACTGCGCCGGCACGCGAAGTCCTCGGAGGAGCACGTGCGGGGCTTCACCCGGCTGGGCACCGAGGAGACCCACGACACGCCCGTCCTCGTCGTCGACCGCCCCGGCTGGGTCCGGGCCAATGTCGCCGGCTTCCGCGAACTCCTCAAACCGCTCCTGGACAAGATGCAGGAACGCCGCGGCAACGGTCCCGGCAACGCGGTCCTCGGCGCCGTCGGCGGCAAGGTCACCGGCGTGGAACTGGGCATGCTGCTGTCCTTCCTGGCCTCCCGCGTCCTCGGCCAGTACGAGACCTTCGCCCCCGCCACCCGCGACCTCCCGGCAGGGGGCCCCTCCGATGCGTCCGGCGGCGGCGGCCGGCTGCTGCTCGTCGCCCCCAACATCGTCCACGTCGAACGCGAGCTCGACGTGGAGCCGCACGACTTCCGCCTGTGGGTGACCCTGCACGAGGAGACCCACCGCACCCAGTTCACCGCCGTGCCCTGGCTGCGGGACCACCTGGAGGGCGAGATCCAGTCGTTCCTGGCGGAGACCGACGTCGACCCCATGACCGTCCTGGAACGCGTCCGCGAGGCCGCCCAGTCCCTCGTCGGCGGACGCCCCGAGGGCGAGGAGGGCGACGACGGGCACTCCCTCGTCGAGCTCGTGCAGACCCCCGCCCAGCGCGAGATCCTCGGCCGCCTCACCGCCGTGATGTCCCTGCTGGAGGGCCACGCCGACTTCGTGATGGACGGCGTCGGCCCCGACGTCGTGCCGAGCGTCGCCGAGATCCGCGAGAAGTTCCAGCAGCGCCGTGCCAAGGGCGCCTCCCGCCTGGACCTGGCCCTGCGCAAGCTGCTCGGCCTGGACGCCAAGCTCCGCCAGTACCGCGACGGCGAACGCTTCGTGCGCGCCGTCGTCGAGGAGGTCGGCATGGACGGCTTCAACCGGGTGTGGACCTCGCCGAACACGCTCCCCACCAAGGCGGAGATCGCCAAACCGGCGGACTGGATCACACGGGTGCACCGCAAGCCCGACGCATGAGCCCGCGCACGGCACGAAACGAATCCGGCCGACGGCAGACGGGCGCCCCTCCAATCACCCTTCCGAGGGACCGTGAGTCATGGATAGGCGTGCGATGCTCGGGTAATGACCCGGTTCTGTCACCATCTACACACTCTGAGTGACCGGCATCGGGTCCAGCCCCCGAAAACTTCATGAAGGGAACCGGACATGGGTCCCCATCCTGCGGTCGCGGCGATACGCCTGGCGGTCCGCCGCGCCCTCCACGACATCCTCGACGACCACGGCCGAACCCCCGGCCGGGCCCCGGACGAGCGTCCCCCCTCCCCGCTCGTGCTCGCGGCCTGCTCCGGCGGCGCCGACTCCATGGCACTCGCCTCCGCCCTCGCCTTCGAAGCCCCCCGGCTCGGCCTCCGCGCCGGCGGCGTCACCGTCGACCACGGCCTCCAGGCCGGCTCCGACCAGCGCGCCGCCGACGTCGTCCTGCGCCTGCGCGAACTCGGTCTGGATCCCGTCGAATCCGTCGCCGTCAGCGTCGGCCGCGACGGCGGGCCCGAGGCCGCGGCCCGGGACGCCCGCTACGCCGCCCTCGACGCCGCCGCCGAACGGCACGGCGCCGCCGCCGTCCTGCTCGGCCACACCCGCGACGACCAGGCCGAGACCGTCCTGCTGGGGCTCGCCCGCGGCTCCGGCATCCGCTCCCTGTCCGGAATGGCCGCGGTCTCGGGGGCCGGCGGCCGTTACCGGCGCCCTTTCCTCCAGCTCGACCGGCAGACCGCCCGCAAGGCCTGCATGGTCCAGTCCCTCTCCGTCTGGGACGACCCGCACAACGCGGATCCGGCCTACACCCGCTCCCGGCTGCGCCACGAGGGCCTGCCCGCCCTGGAGAAGGCCCTCGGCAAGGGCGTCGTCGGGGCTCTCGCCCGTACGGCCCAGCTCTCCCGCGACGACGCCGACGCCCTCGACGCCTGGGCCGGCCGGGCCGCGGCCGGCGTCCGCGACGCCGACGGCCACCTGGAGTGCGCCGGGCTCCGCGCCCTGCCGCCCGCCGTACGCCGCCGCGTGCTGCGCCGCGCCGCCATCGAGGCGGGCGCCCCGGCCGGTTCGCTGTTCGCCCGCCACATCGAGGAAGTGGACCGGCTGATCACCGGCTGGCGCGGACAGGGGGCCATCAACCTCCCCGGCAGGGTCGTCGCCCGGCGGCAGGGTGGCAGACTGGTGATTCGGCAAGGCTGAATCCTTACCTCCGGCAGCGCCGCGGGCGGTACGGAGCAGCCGGTGGGACGACCGAAAGTGATGCGGGTGGACGCGAAAGACATGGGTGCCGACCTCGAGAAGGTGCTCATCACCAAGGAAGAGATCGACGCCAAGCTGGTGGAGCTGGCCGCGAAGATCGACGCGGAGTACGCGGGCAAGGACCTGCTGCTCGTCGGCGTCCTGAAGGGCGCGGTGATGGTCATGGCCGACCTCGCCCGGGCGCTGTCCACCCCCGTCACCATGGACTGGATGGCCGTATCCTCGTACGGGGCGGGCACCCAGTCCTCCGGTGTGGTGCGGATCCTCAAGGACCTCGACACCGACATCAAGGGCAAGCACGTCCTCATCGTCGAGGACATCATCGACTCCGGCCTGACCCTGTCCTGGCTGATCTCCAACCTCGGCTCGCGCGAGCCCGCCTCCCTCAAGGTGTGCACGCTGCTGCGCAAGCCCGAGGCCGCCAAGGTCGCCATCGACGTGGAATGGGCCGGATTCGACATCCCCAACGAATTCGTCGTCGGCTACGGCCTCGACTACGCCGAGAAGTACCGCAACCTCCCGTTCGTCGGTACGCTCGCGCCCCACGTCTACGGCGGTTGAGTCCTTAAGGGCCCGCCCGCCGTACGGTGATCGGGAACCCCGGCGGACCCGGCGGCGTTGGAGCATCCGTGGACGCGTTTGTCGGCCGTCCCTCGCAGCTTCGGGGGACAATGCTGGGGTACCGTCCGAAGAACAGCCTTTATCAAACTCACTATGGCAGGAGGGACGGGGCGGCACCGCTCCGTATGGATGGACGTGAAGCGATACTTCCGTGGGCCGGTCATGTGGATCGTGCTGGCCGTCCTTGCCGTGGTCGTGTTGATGCAGGTCGTCGGCTCGTCCGGCGGCTACAAGACGGTGGACACGGGCCAGGTCGTCCAGGCGATCAATGAGAACAAGGTCGAGTCGGCCAAGCTGACCACCGGCGACGAGCAGACCATCAAGGTCGAGCTCAAGGACGGCGTCAAGATCAAGGACAGCTCGAAGATCCAGGCGAGCTACATCGGCGATCAGGGCGTCACCATCGCCAACACGCTGCAGGACAAGTTCCAGAACAAGCAGATCCCGGACGGCTACACGGTCTCACCGTCCAAGCAGAACCCGTTCGTGAGCATTCTGCTGTCCCTGCTGCCCTTCGTCCTCATCGTGGTCGTCTTCCTGTTCCTGATGAATCAGATGCAGGGCGGCGGCTCCCGTGTCATGAACTTCGGCAAGTCCAAGGCGAAGCTCATCACCAAGGACACCCCGAAGACGACGTTCGCCGACGTGGCGGGCTCGGAAGAGGCCGTCGAGGAGCTCCACGAGATCAAGGAGTTCCTGCAGGAACCGGCGAAGTTCCAGGCCGTCGGCGCCAAGATCCCCAAGGGCGTGCTGCTCTACGGCCCGCCCGGCACCGGAAAGACCCTGCTCGCGCGCGCCGTCGCGGGCGAGGCCGGTGTCCCGTTCTACTCGATCTCCGGTTCCGACTTCGTCGAGATGTTCGTCGGTGTCGGTGCCTCCCGGGTCCGCGACCTGTTCGAGCAGGCCAAGGCCAACGCGCCCGCGATCGTCTTCGTCGACGAGATCGACGCGGTCGGACGCCACCGCGGCGCCGGCCTCGGCGGCGGTCACGACGAGCGCGAGCAGACCCTGAACCAGCTCCTCGTCGAGATGGACGGTTTCGACGTCAAGGGCGGTGTGATCCTCATCGCCGCCACGAACCGCCCGGACATCCTCGACCCGGCCCTCCTGCGCCCCGGCCGCTTCGACCGCCAGATCGCGGTCGACCGCCCGGACATGCAGGGCCGGCTGGAGATCCTCAAGGTCCACCAGAAGGGCAAGCCGGTCGCCCCGGACGTCGACCTCGGCGCCGTCGCCCGGCGCACCCCCGGCATGACCGGTGCCGATCTCGCCAACGTGCTGAACGAGGCCGCGCTGCTCACGGCCCGCAGCGACCAGAAGCTGATCGACAACAAGATGCTGGACGAGGCGATCGACCGCGTGGTCGCGGGCCCGCAGAAGCGGACCCGGATCATGTCGGACAAGGAGAAGAAGATCACCGCGTACCACGAGGGCGGTCACGCCCTGGTCGCGGCGGCCTCCCCGAACTCCGACCCCGTCCACAAGATCACCATCCTGTCCAGAGGCCGTGCCCTCGGCTACACGATGGTGCTGCCGGACGAGGACAAGTACTCCACGACCCGCAACGAGATGCTGGACCAGCTGGCCTACATGCTGGGCGGCCGCGCGGCCGAGGAGCTCGTCTTCCACGACCCGACCACCGGTGCCGCCAACGACATCGAGAAGGCCACCGGTCTGGCCCGCGCGATGGTCACGCAGTACGGCATGACCGAGCGGCTCGGCGCGATCAAGTTCGGCGGCGACAACACCGAGCCGTTCCTCGGCCGTGAGATGGCTCACCAGCGCGACTACTCGGAAGAGGTCGCCGCGCTGGTCGACGAAGAGGTCAAGAAGCTCATCGAGACCGCGCACAACGAGGCGTGGGAGATCCTCGTCGAGAACCGTGACGTCCTCGACAACCTGGTCCTCGCCCTCCTGGAGAAGGAGACGCTGGGCAAGGAGGAGATCGCCGAGATCTTCGCGCCGATCGTCAAGCGCCCGCCCAGGCCCGCCTGGACCGGTTCCTCCCGCCGTACGCCGTCCACCCGCCCGCCGGTCCTCTCCCCCAAGGAGCTGGCCCTGACCAACGGGGCGAACGGCGCGACGCCGGCGATCAGCACCGCCAAGAGCACCGCGGCGGACCCCGCCCCGGCGCCCGAGCGGACCCCGGAGGAACGCCCCGAGAGCTGACCCGAGCTCCCGCCGGCCCCCTCCCGGGCCCGGAATGATTGCCGCGCCCCCCAGGTTCTAGCCTGGGGGGCGCGGGCATGTGCGCGCCCGCAGCTCAGAGGGCGTGCCCCTCATCCACGCAGGCACAGGAACGAGGCACCAGATGACCAACCCGGTGACGCTGGACGACGGGACCGCCCCGATCGGCGAGTTCGACGAGAAGCGGGCCGAGAACGCCGTGCGCGAACTCCTGATCGCGATCGGCGAGGACCCCGACCGCGAGGGCCTGCTGGAGACGCCGGCACGGGTGGCGCGGGCGTACCGGGAACTCCTGGCGGGGCTCCGGCAGGAGCCCGAGGACGTGCTGACGACGACGTTCGACCTGGGGCACGACGAGATGGTCCTGGTGAAGGACATCGAGATCGTGTCCCTGTGCGAGCACCACATGCTGCCGTTCCACGGGGTGGCCCACGTCGGGTACATCCCGGCGGAGACCGGCAAGATCACGGGCCTGTCGAAGCTGGCCCGGCTGGTCGAGGTCTTCGCCCGCCGTCTGCAGGTGCAGGAACGACTCACCACGCAGGTCGCCGACTCCCTCATGCGGATCCTCGAGGCCCGGGGCGTGATCGTCGTCATCGAGGCCGAGCACATGTGCATGTCCGTGCGCGGTGTCCGCAAGCCCGGTGCCAAGACCACGACGTCGGCGGTGCGGGGCCAGCTGCGGGACGCCACGACCCGGGCCGAGGCGATGAGCCTGATACTGGCGCGCTGACCTCGCCCTCCCCGGCCGTCTCAGACCGCCGGAGTGGCCCCCGCCCCGTTGTTCTCGTCGTCCTCCGGGAGCTTGCAGACGCGCTCCAGGAAGATGGCCGCCGCTATCACGCCGATGCCCGCCAGGACCGAGAAGCCGGCGTAGATGGCCTGGTCGCGGCGGGCGGGGATGTCCAGGGACTCCAGCAGGAAGACGCCCGTGCCGCCGTACATGCCGCAGACGAGGGCGGCGACCAGGGCACTGGCCTGACCGAAGACGACCGCGCGGGCCGCCATCAGGGGGTCGACCCCCTTGGCCTCGGGCCGGCGCTCGCGCTGGGCCTTGAGACGGGCGCGCAGCGAGAGTGCCGTGGCCGCGAGGACCACGGCGATCAGGGCGAGCACGACGGGCGCGGCCACGGGCACGCTCGGCAGGGTCCCGAAGGAGCTCCAGAGGCGGGCGCCGGCCCAGGACAGGACCCCGGCGACGACGAAGACGCCCGCCAGCACCCTGATGCGCAGCTCTTTCACGTGTCCCCTCGGATTCCCCCGGTGCCCCGGAATGTGATCGTGTCGACCTTAACGGCTACTCGGGCGGCCGGAGTTCCAGGTCCTCGCGGAGCACGACGCCCTCGCGGGTGACCGCGCCGAGGAGCTCGCCGACCGGCCCGCGGCCGGGGAGTTCCGCCCCGGGGTCGATGTCGTGCCAGGGCGCGAGCACGAAGGCGCGTTCGTGGGCGCGGGGGTGGGGGAGCGTGAGGTGCGGGTCGTCGGAGCGGACGTCCGCGTAGGAGACGATGTCCACGTCCAGGGTGCGCGGGCCCCAGCGCTCGTCCCGGACCCGGCGGAAGGCCTCCTCGACGGCGTGGGCCCGCTCCAGCAGGGAGGACGGGGGCAGGGTGGTCCTCAGGACCACGACCGCGTTGAAGTACGAGGGCTGGCTGCCGGGCTCGACGCCCCACGGCTCCGTCTCGTACACCGGCGAGACGGCCTTGACCCGGACGCCGGGGGTGTCCGCCAGGGCGTCGACGGCCCCCTGGAGGGTCTCCAGGCGGTTGCCGAGGTTGGCGCCGAGGGAGAGCACGGCGCGTTTCGGGTTGTGCAGGGTGGTGTCGGCGGCGTCGACCCGCTCGACCACGGAGGCGGGGACGGGCTGGACGGTCGGGTCGGTGGGGCCCTGGGCGGACGGCCTGGTCATACGCGGCTCCGGGTGATGGTGACGGTCACGTCGTCGAAGGGCACGGTGATCGGTGCGTCCGGCTTGTGGACGCAGACCTCGACCTCCCGCACCACCTCGTGCTTCAGACAGACCCGGGCGATCTGCTCGGCCAGGGTCTCGACGAGGTTGACGGGCTCGCCCTCGACGACCGCCACGACCTCCTCCGCCACGATGCCGTAGTGCACGGTCCTGGTCAGGTCGTCGTCGGCCGCGGCCGGCCTGGTGTCCAGGCCGAGGACGATGTCCACGATGAAGGTCTGGCCCTCCTCGCGTTCCCTGGGGAACACACCGTGGTACCCGCGGGCCTTCAGGCCGCGCAGCGCGACACGATCCACACGAATCACTCCTGCAGTCGTCGGTCCGGCCGGTCGGCGCCGTGTGCGGACGGCACACCGGCCCGGGGTCGAATCTACCCGCGGGCACCGGCGGGGCCGGACCGCCGGGTGCGCCTCGTCCTTGTGGTGTCTCGTGATCCCCCTACCCGTTCAGGCGGGGGTGTCGTCGTCCTCCGCCTCGTCGGTCTCGGCGAGGACCGGGGAGGCGTGGTGGGACCAGAGCTTCCAGCCGCCGGGGGTGCGCCGGAACACGTTGGTGGCGACGACGAGCTGGCCGACCAGGGGGCCCAGCTCCTCGCCGGCCTCGGGGGCGGGACCGCCGCTGAGGATGTTCTCGGTGCAGGTGACCAGGGCGGTGTCGCCGGTGACCGAGACGTGCACGTCGGTGAGGAAGAACTGGATGTAGTCGGTGTTCGCCATGATCAGGGCGTACGACCTCAGGACCTCGCCGCGTCCGGTGAGCACGGGCCAGCCGGGGTGCACGCAGGAGACCACACCGGCGTCCGCCGGGTCGTGGTACGTCTCGTCGACGCCGAGGTCGGCCGGAGTGAGCCAGAGCGACGCCACCTCCTCGAAGTCGCCCCGTTCGAGCGCCTCGTAGAAGGCGGTGTTGGCGGCCTCGACCTGCTCGACATCGGTGTGGGGTGCGGTCACCGGGCTCCTTCTGCGCCGGACGCGTCGGATTCGGGGGACACGCCGTCCGGTGTGCGCGCCTGCTCGACGGCGCGCACGACGCGCACGGCGTCGGCGGTCGCGCGGACCTCGTGCACGCGGACCGCCCACGCGCCGGCCTGCGCGGAGAGGGCGGAGACCGCGGCGGTGGCGGCGTCGCGTTCGCGGGCGGGCGGGAGCGAGCCGTCCGGGTCGGCCAGGACGCGGCCGAGGAACCGCTTGCGGGAGGCGGCGACGAGCAGCGGGTGGCCGAGGTCCAGGAGCCGGTCGAGGCGGGCCAGGAGGGCGAGGTCGTGGTCGGCGTCCTTGGAGAACCCCAGGCCGGGGTCGACGATCACGCGGTCGGCGGCGATGCCGCCCTCCAGGACGGCCGCCACGCGTGCGCGCAACTCGTCCACGACCTCGGTGACCACGTCCTCGTAGACGCCCCGGACGTTGCCGCCCTCCAGGAAGCCGCGCCAGTGCATCACGACGAAGGGGGCGCCGGCGGCGGCCACCACGCCGATCATGGCGGGGTCGGAGAGGCCGCCGCTGACGTCGTTGACGAGGGCGGCGCCGGCCGCGAGGGACTGTTCGGCGACGGACGCGCGCATGGTGTCGACGGAGATGGTGACGCCCTCGGCGGCGAGGCCGCGGACCACGGGGATGACGCGCCTGAGCTCCTCGGCCTCGTCGACGCGGGTGGCGCCGGGGCGGGTGGACTCGCCGCCGACGTCGATCAGGTCGGCGCCCTGGGCGACCAGGTCGAGGCCGTGCTTGACGGCGGTCGTCGTGTCGAACCAGCGGCCGCCGTCGGAGAAGGAGTCGGGGGTCACGTTCACGACCCCCATGACCGCGCAGCGGTCCCAGTGGGGGAGGCCCGCGACCTGGGGGCGTCCGCTGTGGTTGCTCATACGTTCAGCGTAGGCCCAGGGGGGCGCGCGGGTGTGCTCAGGCCGCGCGGACGGCGGTGCCGTCCGCCGTGGCGCGGGGAGGCGGAGCCACCCCGTGACCGGTCCGGGGGCCATGGGCCCCGGACCGGCATTTCCTCGTCCGTCCCGACGGGCACCGCGTCCCGTGGTTCCGCGAAAGACCTCGGAGTCGGTGTCGATTCGGGCATCCGGCGACATCACGTCCTTGAGGACGGCGTCTTCGGGGAAGAGGTTGACTCCGTGCGTCCCGCAGTGCGCCGGACACTTCCCGCACTTCCCTTCCGCCGCCGGCAACAAGTCGGGCGATTCCCGCCGCGCGGACACGGCGAAGTGCGTCGCGGGGACGAGGGGAACCGGAAGTGGGCGGATCCCGTCGGTCGTCCCGGAAAACGGCGGTTACGCCCTCGGCGCCCGGCGGCGGGGGGTTACGGCAGCGCCGGAGGGGGCCGCCGGGCGCCCGGCGGCGGGGCGGGACCGCCCCGGAACACCCCGGAACGCCGCGGGGAAGACTCCGCCGGTGAAGGAAATGATCTTGGCAATTCCGGCGGTGTGTCCATTCACGCTCGGCGCGCCTTCGCTGATGCCCTGTGAAACACCCGGTGTCGCTTTGTTTTTACGGGGTGGGGCACCATCATTCGCCTACGCGCGGTAAGTTTCTGGCCATGCCACGTGGACGTCATCGTCATTCCCCGCCCCTGCACAGGATGTTGCCCCCGTCGGCGATCGCAGGCGTTTCCGTCGTCTGTGCCCTGGGGCCCTGGGTGTTCACACAACCGATGGTGCTTCGTTTGCTGGCTGCGGCCGCCGCGGTCACGGCGATCGCCGGCGCGGTCGTCATGCGGCACTGGGACGTCCAGGCGGGCAAACGCGTCGCCGACCTGACGCGTGCGCGTGCGGGCGACGAGTGGCGCTTCGAGGAGCGGGTCGCGGAACTGGAGTCCGACCTCGAGGAGTCGCGCGAGCTGCGCGTGAAGCTGGAGCAGCGGCTGCGCGCCAAGCGCGCGGAACTCGCCGGGCTGCGCAACGAGCACGCGGCGCTGCTGCGGCGGTACGCCGCGGCGGAGGTCGAGCGGGCGAGCGTCCTGGAGGACCGCCGGGTGCTCGAGATAGAGGCCGCGGTTCCGGCCCGTGCGCTGCCGGCGGGGACCTCGGAGACCGCGTCCGCCGCGGAGTCCGTGGAACCGGCTGGGCAGGAGCGGCCGCGGGAGACGCCCGCGGAGGCGGCGGCCGCGAGCGGGGACGCCGACGCGGAGCCGACGGCTCCGGCGGTCTTCTCGCCGGAGGGGTCCCAGCTTTTCCTGCGGGCCGAGGCGGCACTGGCACGGTTCGACACGGACGGCGGCGAAGCCGCTGACGAGGCCGCCGTCACCGACGGGAGCGCCGGGACCGCCGGGACCGACGGGACCACCGAGGCCGCCCGGGCGGCCGGTGACGCCGGAACCTCCGAGTCCGCCGAGTCCGCCGAGAACACCGAGAACACCGAGAACACCGAGTCCGCCGAAACGCCGGAGCCCTCCGGGGGCGTCGGCTCCGCCGGTGACGGTGGTGCCGGTCCCGCCACAGTGGCGGAGTCCGGTGACGCCTTCCGGGCCGCCGGTGCGCCGGAGGCCGGCGACGCCCCGCAGCGGGACGGCTCCCCGCAGGGGACCCGGGCCCCCGAGGACGACGGTCCCGAGCCCCCGCGGAAGCGGAAGCCGACGCAGGAGGACGAGGCCCGGGAGCAGTCCGGGGCGGCCGGCGAGCACGGGCACGCGGCTGCCGCCCCCGGTCCGGCCACCGCCGGGGACCGGCCCGCGCGGCAGTCCTCCGGGCACTTCACCGTGCCGACCGCGGTGGCGGTCGTACCGCCGACGGCGCCCGTGCGGCGTCCGGTGTCCGAGGGCGGGTTCGACTTCTTCGGCACGAAGAAGGGCGCCGAAGGGTCCGCCATGGAGGCCGTGCAGAACGAGGACCTGGCCGATGTCGTCGGGCAGGAGGCGCTCGCGCTGCACAAAGCCGAGACCGAGGCGCAGTTCAAGCCCGCCGACGAGGACGCGCGGGGCGTCGGGCAGGTCATCGACCTGACGGCGCACGACGAGACGGAGCGGATCGACGTCCAGGGGTTGCGCAGCGCGGCCTCCTGAGGCACCGGTCACACCGACGGGCCCCGCACGGACGACGTGCGGGGCCCGTCGCCGTACCGCGCCGCCCCGCACCCTTCCCCGCCCCGCACGCGCGGGACAGCCCGGACGGCCTCCGCCGCGTCACCGCCCCGCCCCGCACGCGCGGGCCGGGGCGGCAGCCGGCCCGTTACGCCATCCAGCGGTCCGGGCGGGCGTCCCTGCGGCCCGTGCGGGACCTCTCCGCCTGGGCCCGCAGCAGGTCCGCCGCCTCGTCGGCGTCCCTCAGACGGGCCGTCACCGACTTGTTCGCCCCGGTGTCCACGTGGACGTCGGCGACGCCCCGGGCCCGCTGCCAGGGCCCCTGGGCCAGCCGTACGCTCTGCACCTTGGCGTGCGGCACCAGGGCCAGGCTCCGTCGCAGCAGCCCGCGGCGGGCGGCGAACACCGCGTCGGTGACGGCGAGCCCGTAGCCGCGCCACCAGACCGGCCTGCACCACCGCGCGCGCCGCGGCGGCCGGACGAGCGCCTCGTCCGGCGGCACGCTCACCCCGGGCAGCACCCGCGCGACGACCGCCTCGGCGATCTCGCGCGGGGCGACCGGCAGCAGCAGGGAGTTGGACGAACCCGCCACGTCCAGTTCCACGCGCACCCACCCCCGGCGCCGCCACAGCAGCGGTTCGACGATGCGCACGGTCTGCACGCGCCCCGGCGGCACCGTCTCGTGCGCCCGGTCCAGCAGCCCGTGGTCGATGCGCAGCCCGTCGGGCGACTCGCCCACCGTCCAGTCGTACTCGGTGACGAACCGGCCCACGCTGCTCGCGCCCGCCGCGCCGAGCAGCGGCACGGCGGTGGCGAGCAGTGTCCACGGGCTGTGGGTGGCCATCCACAGCGGCGGCAGCACGATAGCGGCGGCGACCAGCCAGCCCCAGGTCGCGCCGGTCAGCACGAGGGAGACGGCCAGCACGCCCGGCGGCACCCGCAGCAGCTGCCGGGACGGGGCCTCGCCGACCTCGTGCGCGGTCTCGGGCGCGAAACCGGCCGCCCGGGCGAGCAGTTCGGCGCGCAGCGCACGCGCCTCGTCGGCGCCCAGGAAGGCGAGTTCGTCCTTCTTGTCGGTGCCTATGACGTCGAGTTTGAGTTTCGCCACGCCCGCGACCCGCGCGAGCAGCGGCTGGGTGACGTCGATGGCCTGGATCCGCTCCAGCCGGATGTGCGCGGTGCGCCGGAACAGCAGCCCGGTACGGATGCGCAGTTCGCTGTCGGTCACCGCGAAGTGGGTGAACCACCACGTCAGGAAGCCGTAGAGGGCGGCGGCCGGGAGGAGCACGGCGAGACCGACCAGCAGGGTGGTGGGTGTCAGCCGGGTCAGCTGGCGCTGTGCCCCGTCGGGGTCGTGCAGTGCCCACCCGATCAGCACCGCGACGGGCGCCCACGCCCGTCTGAGCGGCGTGACGGGGTGCAGCCGCCGCTCGATCACGGGGCGCCGCTCCCGTATGCCCTCGTGGACGCCGGGGGTCGTCACAGCCCCGCCGATCGGGCCTCGCCCAGCTCGGTGAGCCGGTCGCGCAGCCGTTCCGCCTCGGCCGGGTCGAGGCCGGGGATGGTCGCGTCGGTCGCCGCGGCGGCCGTGTGCAGCTGCACGCTGGCCAGGCCGAAGTACCGTTCGACGGGCCCGGAGGTGACCTCGACCAGTTGCATCCGCCCGTACGGCACGACCGTCTCCCGGCGCCACAGGACGCCCCGGCTGATCAGCAGGTCGTCGGCGCGCTCGGCGTACCGCCAGGAGCGCCAGTTGCGCTCCAGCAGCGTCCAGCCCCAGACCGCCAGGGCCGGCGGCAGCGCCGCGAAGGCGGCCCAGCCGGGCCCGGCCAGCAGCCCCGGGACCAGGGCGGTGGCCAGGGTCAGCAGCCCCAGCCACACCACCAGCAGCAGCCTCCGCATCCGCAGCAGCCCTGGCGGCAGTGCGATCCACACCGGCTCGTCCTCCGCCGCGGCCACCGGCCCCGCGCCTTCCGCCGGACCCGATGCTTCCGCCGGATCCGCCACTTCCGTCGGATCCGCCGCTTCCACCGGCCCCTTCGCTTCCGTCGGATCCGCCGCTTCCACCGGCCCCTTCGCTTCCGTCGGATCCGCGGCGCTGCCCGCCGGATCCGTCGGCCCCACCTGCGCCGGCCTGCCCGTTCCCACGGTCCCGGCGTCGTGCCCGCTCCCCGTCTCCATGGGGCCAGCGTACGTAGGGGAGACTGTGTCCATGACTCCTACGACGGAGACCGTGGTCGGTGTCGGCGGCGCCGCGGAGAGCACCGACATGGTGCTCAACATCGGGCCCCAGCACCCGTCCACGCACGGAGTGCTGCGCCTGAAGCTCGTCCTGGACGGCGAGCGCATCGTCCGCGCGGAGCCGGTGATCGGCTACATGCACCGGGGCGCGGAGAAGCTGTTCGAGGCACGCGACTACCGGCAGATCATCATGCTGGCCAACCGCCACGACTGGCTGTCGGCCTTCTCCAACGAGCTGGGCGTGGTCCTCGCCGTGGAGCGGATGCTCGGCATGGAGGTCCCCGAGCGCGCGGTGTGGCTGCGCACGCTGCTCGCGGAGCTGAACCGGGTGCTCAACCACCTGATGTTCCTCGGCTCCTACCCGCTGGAGCTCGGCGGCATCACCCCGATGTTCTACGCCTTCCACGAGCGCGAGGAGCTCCAGCACGTCATGGAGGAGGTCTCCGGTGGGCGCATGCACTACATGTTCAACCGCGTGGGCGGCCTCAAGGAGGACATCCCGGCGGGGTGGACGGCACGCGCGCGTGCCGCCGTCGCCGACGTGCGCTCCCGCATGGACCGCTTCGACGACCTGGTGCTCGGCAACGAGATCTTCCGGGGCCGCACGCGCGGCGTCGGCGTCCTGTCCCCGCAGGCGGTGCACGCGTACGGGGTGAGCGGGCCGCTCGGCCGGGCCTCGGGCGTCGACTTCGACCTGCGCCGCGACGAGCCGTACCTCGCCTACGGCGAGCTGGCGGACGTCCTGAAGGTGGTGACCCGCCGGGAGGGCGACTGCCTCGCCCGCTTCGAGTGCCTGCTGGAGCAGACGTACAACTCCCTCGACCTCGCCGACGCCTGCCTCGACCGGCTCGCCGAGCTGCCCCCGGGGCCGGTCAACCAGCGGCTCCCGAAGGTCCTCAGGGCGCCCGAGGGGCACACGTACGCGTGGACCGAGAACCCGCTCGGCATCAACGGCTACTACCTGGTCAGCAAGGGCGAGAAGACGCCGTACCGGCTGAAGCTGCGCTCGGCGTCCTACAACAACATCCAGGCGCTCACCGAGCTGCTGCCGGGGACGCTGGTCGCCGACATGGTGGCGATCCTGGGGTCGATGTTCTTCGTGGTGGGCGACATCGACAAGTAGGCCCGCGCGGGTAGACCCGTGCGGGTGGGTCCGTGCAGGTGGGTCCGGGCGGGTCGGTCCGGGGGAGGAGGCCCGGGCCCGTCCCCGGGCCCGGCGGGGCGTCAGCCGGTGAGCACGTCCCCGATCCCCACGGGCTGCACCAGCCACCCGAAGTCGCCGAACCCGCCCGGCGCGGTGAGCTCGGCGGCCTGGGAGGCGGTCGCGAGGGCGCGCACGTACCCGGCGGGGTCGGTGGACGCCCGCGCGAGCGGCGGGCGGTCACCGGTGAGGCCCAGGGAGCGCAGGGCGTCCCGCTGGGACAGCAGGCGGGCGCCGGGGAGCGCGCAGGCCGCGGCACAGGCGTCCAGGGCGACGTGCGCGGTGATGTCGCACGACCCGTCCGGCACGGGTGACGTCTCCCGCCCCTCCCGGAAGCCGGTGAGCGTCCCGAACGGCGGCCGCGCGCCGGCCGTGTGCGCGTAGTCGACGGCGACGGCGAGCCCCCGCGCGAGCGTCCCGGCCGCGGCGGCCCAGGCCCGGTCGCGGGGCAGCCCGATCTCCGCCCGCAGCCCTTCCTCGCCCCCCAGCGGCCACCACCGGGCCAGCCACCGCGCCTCGGCGCCCGCGACCGGCTCCCCGAGCCGTTCCGTCCCGTCCGACCGGACCAGGACCAGCCGGGGCACACCCGCCGGGTCCACCTCCACGACCTCCACGGGGACGTTGTCCAGCCACTCGTTGGCGAAGAGCAGCCCCGTGACGCGCTCCGGGGGGCCGGCCCGCCACTCGATCCGGTGATCGAGCCCGGCGGGGCGGTCGGCCAGCTCGACGGCGTACGCCCGCACGCGTGCCGCCACGTCGGCGGGCAGCGCGGTGAGCACACCGGTGACCAGTTCCCCCCGCCCGGCGGCCATGTCCACGAAGTCGAGCACCGCCGGCCGCCCCAGCGCCTCGTCGACCCGGCACAGCAGACGCGCCACGGCCCCGGCGAACAGCGGCGAGGCGTGCACGGAGGTACGGAAGTGCCCGGCCGGGCCCTCGGGCCTGCGGTAGAAGCCGCCCGGCCCGTACAGCGCGGCCCCGGCCGCCGCACGCCAACCGCGCCAGCCGTCCCGCTCGCCCCGCCCGTCCTGCTCGCCCCGCCCGTCCCGCTCGCCCCGGTCGCCCCGCTCGTCCCGGTGGTCCCGCCCGTC
>NZ_MSGP01000213.1:444-7326 GCF_002078235.1 Streptomyces viridosporus | reverse complement strand
GTGATCGGCTTGTGCAGCTGCTCCGGGAAGCTGTCCACGGCGTACGGGTTCTTCACCTGACCGTTCTCGATGGTCGGGGTGGGAACGTCGTACACCAGGCGGACCTGGAGCTGGGGGATGGCCTTGAAGCCGTTCGGGCAGCTGCCGTCCGCCTGGACGAACGCCACGTGGTCGCGGTGGTTGGCGCTGTCGGTGTTCTGACCGTCCCAGCAGCTCTGGAAGTTGGACGTGCGCACGAGCTGGCTGCCCTCGGGGCACAGCACGTACTTGTCCGTGGACTGCCGGTCCTCGAAGCCGGTGCAGCTGTACGAGGTGTTGGCGTTCTTCAGACCGTTGGTGAACGCCTTGGCGTCACCGGTGATGATCCGCATGAGCTTCGGGATCGCGACGACCTTGCTCCGCTTGTTGCCGACGAACCGGAGCTGGGCCTCCTTGGCCTGCAGGATCCTGCCGACGTTGCCCTCGGCGCCGCCGCCCTGGTCGGCCGCGTCGAACTCCTGGGTGCCGTCCTGCACGCGCAGCACCGGCCAGAAGTACGAGGACTTGTCGCCCTGGTTCTGGCAGCTGGTCTCGGCGACGACCAGGTCGTCGTCGCTGGAGAGCGAGCTGTTGCTCTGGTTGCCGACGTAGTCGTGCATGTGGTGCGCGCCGTTCGCGACACCGGGGGCCACGATGATGTTGTCGCTGTTGTACAGCTTGTTCTCGTTGACACCGCACTTCGTGGTGAAGCTGCCCCTGGAGCCGGACCTGCCGTTGGCGGCCAGACCGTTCGGGAGGTCGCGCGAGTTCGGCGGGACGTCGTTGATGTCGATGAAGTCCTCGGCGAACGGCCCCGCGGCACCGTTGCCGTTGTCGTTCGGGGTCTGTCCCTCGCCCTGGCCCTGGCCGTCGCCCTGGCCGTTGTCCTGACCCTGGCCGTCGCCTTGTCCCTGGCCGTTGTCCTGGCCCTGGCCGTCACCGTTCTGGCCGTCACCGTTCTGGCCGTCGCCGTTCTGGCCGTCGGTCGGCTGCGGCTGGTCGGCGGGGCGGCCGGAGCAGGGGGCGAGTTCGTCCAGGTTCCCGGGGGCCTTGCCGCCCGCCCGGTTGATCTCCAGCTTGATCCGGTCGATCAGCACCTTGCGCCGGTCCTTGAGCGGGCCCAGGATGGCGTTCTGCACGTACTGCGCGTCCCCGGCCTGCGCCTGGCGCGTGGTGACCAGGCGCTGGTAGGCGTCGGTGATCTGCTGGTCCATCGAGGCCAGTTCACCGTCGACCTCACCGCGGGCCTGCTCCGGTACGTCGGAGAGCTGCTGGCCGACGTCCGGGCAGTCGATCGTGGCGATCTGCCGTGCCGCGTTCGACTTCGTCCGGTTGTTCGGCGAGTTCTCCTCGTGCGCCGAAGCGTAGAAGTTCGCCCAGACCAGCCCGCCCCCACCGAGCGCTAGGGCCGCCGCCCCGGCTATGGCCTTGGTGGCCAGCGGCATACGGCGTTTTCTTGTGTTGCGTCCCATGGAACTCCTCTGACTTCCTTGCGGGGCATCCCATTGCGGGGCATCGAGCGGCCCGACAGGAGTGAAGCGGCTCCCTTGAGTACGGGAGCCGTCCCGCGGGTGTTCACCCGTCCCGGAAATCGATGAGAAATTCGTGCGGCGCGGTGGTTTCAACAGCCCCTGCAATACCGGGAGTTGCTGATCGCCCACGCGAGGTGCACGGCCGGGTCCGGTTTCACCGGCCGTGGTCGAGATACGCGAGAACCGCCAGCACGCGCCGGTTGTCGTCGTCCGAGACCTCCAGCCCCAGTTTGGCGAAGATGTTCGCGGTGTGCTTCGCGATCGCCCGTTCCGTCACCACCAGCCTGGCCGCGATCGCCGTGTTGGACCGCCCCTGCGCCATCAGCTCCAGCACCTCCCGCTCCCGGGGCGTCAGCCGCGCCAGCGGCCGGTCGTCGCCCGACTGCCGCGCCAGCAGCTGCTGGATCACCTGCGGGTCCATCGCCGTGCCGCCCGCCGCCACCCGCCGCACGGCGTCCACGAACTGCTCCGCGTCGAACACCCGGTCCTTCAGCAGGTATCCCACGCCGCCGCTGCCGTCGGCCAGCAACTCCCGTGCGTACAGCTGCTCCACGTGCTGCGAGAGCACCAGCACCGGCAGCCCGGGGCGCTCGCGGCGGGCGTGCAGCGCGCACTGCAGCCCCTCGTCGGTGTGCGTCGGCGGCAGGCGCACGTCGACGACGGCGACGTCCGGCTCCAGCTCGGCCAGGGCCCGGGCCAGTTCGGGCCCGGACTCCACGGCCGCGGCGATCTCGAAGTCGTGCGCCTCGAGGAGCCGGACGAGTCCGTCGCGCAGCAGGAACAGGTCTTCGGCTAGGACGACGCGCAAGGGATCTCCACGGTGACCATGGTGGGACCGCCCGCGGGGCTGCTGACGGCCAGGACGCCGTCGAATGTACCCAGCCGCCGCTCGACCCCGGTCAGTCCCGAGCCGGCCCCGACCACCGCACCGCCCCTGCCGTTGTCGGTGACGGTCACCCGCAGGTGCCCGTCCGCGTGGTGCACGTCGACCCAGATGCGGTCGGCGCCGGAGTGCTTGACCGCGTTGGTGAGCACCTCGCTCACGGCGAAGTACGCGGCCGACTCCACGGGGGCGTCCGCCCGCCCGGGCAGCTCCACGTTCACCTCGGTGGCCACCGGCAGCCGCAGCGCCAGCGCCCGCACCGCGTCGCCCAGCCCGCGCTCGGCCAGCACCGGCGGATGGATGCCGCGCACCAGCTCGCGCAGCTCCGACAGGGCCTCCACGGAGGACCGGCGGGTCCGGGCGATCAGCTCCTTCGCCTTCGCCGGGTCCTTGTCGAGCAGCGCCTCGATGGTCCCCAGGTCCATGCCCACCGCGACCAGCCGCGCCTGCGCCCCGTCGTGCAGGTCCCGTTCGATGCGCCGCAGTTCGGCCGCGGAGGTGTCCACCGCGTCCCGCCGCGTCTCGGTCAGCACCCGCACCCGCTCGGCCAGTTCGGCCTGGTTCGAGCCGAGGACGGCCCGGGTGAGCCGGAAGTGGACGTCCAGCAGGCGCCGGGCGAAGAAGTGCGCGAAGAACAGCAGGACGAGGGCGAGCACCCCCGCGCCGAGCGCGGACGTCTGGTCGTCGACGGGCACGAAGCCGTACCAGTACCCGTCGCCCATCACCCGCCACAGCCCGAGCGCCAGCGCGAACCCCTCCAGCGGGTAGAGCAGCAGCACCGCCGGCAGCAGCGCGGTGACGAAGCCCGCGGTCATGTCGACCACCAGCCACTTCAGGTCCCGCCAGGTCGCCGGGTCGCGCAGCATCCCGAAGGTGCGCGTCCACGGGTCGGCGTCCCGGGGCAGCGGCCGGTACGCGGACGGGATCCGCACCCCGCCCCACTCGGCCGCCAGCACCCGCCGCCGGTTCGCGTACGTCCGCACCCCCGCCAGCACGTACGGGGTGGTGACGATGCCGACCCCGATCGGGATCAGCGCGAGGGAGAGCAGGGCCAGCGAGAAGCACAGCACCGATCCCGGCAGCCCCACCAGGGCCAGTGCCAGCCCCCGCACCGCGGCGAGCGCGATGCCCCGCCCCCCGGTCCGCCCGTCACCGCTCTTCGTGTCGATGGTCATGGCGCAAGTCTGGCCGAGCGCGGGGGACGGGTCACTGGGCCGAGCCCCCCGGCCGGGGGGTGGTGCTGCCTACACCTCTCCGGTGCTCCCGGTGTCTGCGGTGCCACCGGCGCGCGCCAGCACCTTCGCCTCCACCTCCGGGTCCAGCCCCTTGCGCGTCCGGTCCGGGCGCTGGGGCGCGGTGCCGCCGATGTCCTGAAGCCAGCGCCAGGTGTCGGCCACGGTCTCGCCGACCGGACGGCAGCGCAGACCGGTCGCGACCGCCCGGGAGACGTCCGCGCTGTGCACCGTGTGGTACAGGTCGCTGCCCGGCGGCGCCCACACCGGCAGCTCCGTCCACGGCTCGATGCCCGCCTCGAGGACCACCTCCGGATCGGTCCACCGCAGCTCGGCCGTGCCACCGGTCACCTCGGCGCACGCCCCGAGCAATCCGCCCATCGTGGTGTGCCCCTGCGGGGAGATCAGGTTGTACGGCCCGCTCAGCTCCTGCCCGGCCGCGTCGAGGATCCACTCGGCGAGGTCGCGGGCGTCGACGTACTGGAGCGGCAGGTCACGCGGCCCCGGGGCGAGCACCGGGCCGCCGCGCGCCATCCGGGTCAGCCACCAGGGCAGCCGGCCCACGTTCTCGTACGGTCCGAGGATCAGCCCGGCCCGCACCAGCACCGACCGGTCCGCGCCGAAGGAGTCGAGGACCGCGAGCTCCCCGCCCCGCTTGTCCTGCGGGTACTCCGTGCGGTCGGCGTCGGCCGAGGCGCCCTCCACCAGGGGAGCCCGCTCGGTGTACCCGGCGGGCGGGGCCCACGCGTACACCGAGCAGCTCGACACGTACACGTACCGTCCGGCGCGGCCCCGCAGCAGCCGCGCCGAGTCCCGCACCGCGCGCGGGGCGTCCGACCAGGTGTCGACGACGACGTCCCACTCCCCGGGGTCCTCGTCGAGCGCGGCCAGGCCGTCGGGCGCGGTGCGGTCGCCCCGCAGCGTCCGCGCGCCCGGCGGTGCCTCGTGCCGCCCCCGGTGGAAGACGGTCACGTCCCAGGCCCGGCCGAGGGCCGCCTCGACGACGGCCCGGCCCGCGAAATCCGTACCACCCAGCATCAGAAGTCTCATGCCGGTGACTCTGCCCGGTCCGGTGGTGCGGGGGAACGGGAATCTGCTGTCGGCAGACGGCCGCCGGTCTCAGCGCCCGGTCGGCGGCAGGTACTTGTAGCCGACCCGGCGCACCGTGCGGATGGTGTCCCGGTACCGCGGGCCCAGCTTGCGGCGGAGCCGGGCGATGTGGACGTCGACGGTGCGGCCGTCGCCCACATGGCCGTAGCCCCACACCGTGCCGACCAGGTGCTCGCGGGTGTGCACCCGGCCCGGGTGCGCCACGAGATGGGCCAGCAGCTCGAACTCCAGGTAGGTGAGGTCCAGTTGCCGCCCGTCCACCTCGGCGGTGCGCCGGTCGGTGTCGACGCGGATCAGCGAGTCGTCGTCGGGTCCGGCGCCGGCGGACCCGGCCGGTTCCGGCACCGCCACCGGGAACGGCGGCTGCTGGTCGGCCGGGACCAGCACGAGGTAGCCGACCATCGGGGGACGGCCGGGCAGGGCGGGCAGGCTGTGCTGCGGCGCGGGCAGCCAGGTGGCCCCCGGCGGCAGCAGGTCCGCGACGGTGGCCACGTCGTCCCGGTCGACGGCACGCAGCCGGTACCGGGGACGCTCGGGCGCGGGGGCGGTGAGCGGGGCGGAGGAGGCGGAGGACAGGGAACGGGTGGTCGCCATGAGAGGTCAGCTCTTTCGCGCGAAGGGGTCGTCGAGGGACGTACGCGGTTCGCGCCGGCGGAAGGCCGGGAGGTACGGCGTCAGAGAGCCGGCGCGTTCGTCGCGCGACAACACACCCGGTCGAAGTCGTGGTGCTGACGGGAGGGCCAGAAGGGCTCGAGGTCATGGCGGCCCGTCACGGGGTACTTCTGGATGCCGACCATGCCCCCATTGAAGCAGACCCCGGCGGCCGGCAGGAGCCCGCGCCCACTGTGCGGACGCCGCACGCACGGTGCGGCGTCCGGACGGCGCGAGGGGGCGCCCGCCCCGGCGGCGGACGGCCGCCCCGCGCGACCGCGGGACGGCCGGCCGGACGATCAGACCTGGCCGGCCTTCTCCAGGGCGGTGCAGCAGGTGTCGACCAGCAGACGGGTCACCACGTACGGGTCGACGTTGGCGTTCGGGCGGCGGTCCTCGATGTACCCCTTGCCGTCCTTCTCGACCTGCCACGGGATACGGACCGAGGCGCCCCGGTCGGAGACGCCGTAGGAGTACGTGTCCCACGGGGCGGTCTCGTGCAGGCCGGTGAGGCGGTCGTCGATGCCGGCGCCGTAGTTCTTGACGTGGTCGAGCGGCTTGGAGTCCTCGCCCAGCGCCTCGCAGGCGGTGATGACCGCGTCGTAGGACTCGCGCATCGCCTTGGTGGAGAAGTTGGTGTGCGCACCGGCGCCGTTCCAGTCGCCCTTGACCGGCTTCGGGTCCAGGGTGGCGGCGACGTCGAAGTCCTCGGCGGTGCGGTAGAGCAGCCAACGGGCCACCCACAGCTGGTCGGCGACCTCCAGCGGCGGCAGCGGACCGACCTGGAACTCCCACTGGCCCGGCATGACCTCGGCGTTGATGCCGGAGATGCCCAGGCCCGCCTTCAGGCAGTTGTCCAGGTGCGCCTCGACGACGTCACGGCCGAAGATCTCGTCGGAGCCGACCCCGCAGTAGTAGCCGCCCTGCGGGGCCGGGAAGCCGCCCTTGGGGAAACCGAGGGGGTGGCCCTCCTGGAAGAAGGTGTACTCCTGCTCGATGCCGAAGACCGGTTCCTGGGCGGCGAACTTCTCGGCGACCTCGACCAGCGCGGCACGGGTGTTGGACGCGTGCGGCGTCATGTCCGTGGTGAGGACCTCGCACAGCACCAGGACGTCGTCACCGCCGCGGACCGGGTCGGGGCAGACGAAGACCGGCTTGAGCACGCAGTCCGAGGCGTGGCCCTCGGCCTGGTTGGTGGAGGACCCGTCGAAGCCCCAGATCGGCAGCCCGGCGCCCTCGGCCGCTTCCCGGGAGGACGTGAGGACCTTCGTCTTGGAGCGCAGCTTGGCGGTCGGTGCGGTGCCGTCGATCCAGATGTACTCGGCCTTGAAGCTCACGGTTCACATCCTTCGGGGTGGGGCTGGGCGCTGGTGCGGGTGCTGCTGCGGCGCCGCGGCACCGGGGGGCGCCGCTCTCGTCGACAGGCAGCCTGTCAACGGGCGGTTTCCCGACCATT
>NZ_MSGP01000213.1:0-370 GCF_002078235.1 Streptomyces viridosporus | reverse complement strand
GCGGCGGCCGGAGCCGGGGCCTGCTCGTCGCACGCCCCGCCCGCCGGACCGGGCCGCCGCCCCGGAATCCCTGACGAACCTGTCGAACCCGAGGGACCCGGGCGTCACCCCACCTTTTCGATCACGGCCCGGCGGATCAGGAACTTGCCGGGCTCCCGGACCTGTTCGAAGGCCGCGTCGTTGAGCAGGACGCAGCTGCCGGCACGAAGTTGAAGGTCACCAACCTGGACAACAACAAGTCCACGACGGTGGAGGTCACCTCGGTGTCCGGCAGCTGCGTCCTGCTCAACGACGCGGCCTTCGAACAGGTCCGGGAGCCCGGCAAGTTCCTGATCCGCCGGGCCGTGATCGAAAAGGTGGGGTGACGCCC
>NZ_MSGP01000212.1 GCF_002078235.1 Streptomyces viridosporus | reverse complement strand
CCGGAGCCCCCGTCCGGGGCCGGGGGTTCCGCGTTCCGCGGCGTGCGTCGGGCCGGCGGAAGGGAGGGCGGCGGCCGCGGGAGCGGCGCCCGGGTCGGGCGGGGCCGCTTTCCATAGGTGATTCATAGATGCGTCCCGGACGCTGTTCCCGTACTGACCGATTGGATCCGTATGGACTGAGGAGGCGGTTATGGGCGAGAGGACGCTCCGCGAGAGGGACGGCCGTGACGACGACCGGTTGTCGGCGGAACTGGAGGAGGAGATCACGTCCTGGTTGGAGCAGGGAGGGATGCACCTGCTGGCGGCCCTCGACGGCCGGGGCGCGTCCGACGAGACGACCGCCAGGAGGACGATCCGGGACCTCGTGCAGCAGGACGGCTTCGGCGGGGCCGGGACCGTCGACCGGTCCTCGGAGCCGCTCGGCCGCGGGAGTGCCGACTCCGACGTCCGATGGAGCAACCTGGTGGCCACCTACCTCGACTACCTGAGCAGTTCGCTGCTGCCGCACACCGGCGACGGGGGACGCACCAGGTCGTTCGGCCTCGACGAGGGGCACGCGGGAGGGTGCGGCTGAGCGCGTGCCGTCAGCCGACGAGCGGACGGCGCCCGCCGTCCGGCGTACCGGGAGACGCCGGTTCCCCGCGGTCCTGCTCGCGGGCGAAGAGACGTACCAGCGGCATGAGGCGGTAACGCGGCGGGACCGGGCCGGACACCTCCAGCAGGCGGGCACCGGCCAGGCTCTCCAGGGCGTCCTCGGCGTCCCCCTGCGGGCAACCGAGGAGGTTCGCCGCCTCGTGCGCGCCGAAGACGTCGGGGCAGCCGGACGCCAGGACCCCCAGGACCGTCCGCACCGGCGCGGGCACCCGCCGGTGACTGCGGGACAGCGCCGCCCGGACGTCGAGGTCGCCCGCCCGCAGCTCGTCGAGCCTGCGTTCCTCCGGTTCGAGCCGGGCCGCCGCCGCCGCGAGCCGTTGGCGCGGATGCGCGGCCAGCCGGGCCGCCACGATCCGCAGGGCGAGCGGCAGCCGGTCGCACAACTCGACGATGCGGGCGGCCGCGTCGGGCTCGTCCCCGGTCCGTTCGGCCCCCACGATCGCGCTCAGCATCCGGTGTCCCTCCCCGGCGCTCATCGGGCCCAGGGCGATCGGACGCACCCCCGGCAGGGTGGTGAAGGAGTCCCGGCCGGTGATCAGCGTGCGGCAGCCGCCCGTGCCGGGCAGCAGCGGGCGGACCTGGCGGTCGTCGTCGGCGTTGTCCAGGAGCACCAGCATCCGGCGGTCGGCGAGCAGGCTGCGGTAGAGCTGGCCGCGTTCCTCCACGGAAGCCGGAAGTCTGTGCTCCGCGACGCCCATGGCCCGCAGGAACCAGCCGAGCACCTCGGCGGGGGAGCGGGGGCGTGCGGACTGTCCGGACAGGTCGGCGTGGAGCTGCCCGTCCGGGAAGCTCCGCCGTGCCCGGTGCGCGGCGTGCACGGCCAGGGCCGATTTGCCGGTACCCGCGGCGCCCGTCACCACGACGGGGGAGCGCCCGTCCCGGCGCAGGGCGGCCGCGATGCCGTCCAGCTCCCGGAGGCGGCCGGAGAAGTCGGCGACATCGGCGGGCAGCATCGCGGGCACGACACCGCTCCAGGCGCCGCGGTCGCGCACCCGCGCCACCGCGGCGCGGGACTCACCGCCCGGCAGGGCGGGCGCCGTGCCGGCGGTCCCCGCACCCTCGCGCGCGGCGGGCCTCGCGAGGGTGCCGGTCAGCACGGACTGCCGGATGTCCCGCAGGGCCCGGCCCGGGTCCACCCCCAACTCGTCACGGAGCACCAGCCGGCCGCGCTCGTACACCGCGAGGGCCTCCGCCTGCCGGCCGCACCGGTGCAGAGCGGTCATGAGCTGGCCGAGCAGCCGCTCGCGCAGGGGGTTCTCCATCACGAGCCGCATGAGCTGCGGGACCGCCGTGTCATGACGCCCCAGGGCCAGTTCGGCCTCGATCCGGTCCTCCCGCGCGGACAGGAGGGCCTCGTCCAGCAAGGGGCGCTGGCGTTCCCTGAGGTGGACGGTGACGTTGGAGAGGACCGGCCCGCGCCGTAGCGCGAGCGCCTGCCCGAGGTGGTCGGCGGCCGCGGTGTGGCGGCCCGCCGCCAGGTCCGCCCGGCCGCGGTCCACCAGGCTCTCGAAGGCCGCCCAGTCGAAGAAGGCGCCCCGGGTGTCCAGCCGGTAGGCGTGCGCGTGCCGCTCCAGGCGGACGCCGATGCCCAGGCACTTCCTGAGCTGGGAGATGTAGGTGTAGAGCTGGGCCGTCGCCGTGGCGGGCGGGTCGCACCCCCACAGCAGGGCCTTGAGCCGGTCGTCGGAGAGCGGCCGGCCCCCGGCGAGCAGCATCGCGGCGAGGACGGTGCGCTGCTTCGCCCCGCCGAGGGGGACCGTCCGCCCGCCGGTCTCGGCCTCGACCGACCCGAGCACGCGGAACACGAGCGGGTCGAAGCCGTTCGCCCCCGCCGCTCTCCGTCCCCGCGGCCCGGTCGCCGGGCGCGGTTGCGGGAGGGACGGTGCGGCGGGCGGCCGGACACGGCCCGCTCCCGCCGCTCCGGGTCGGGTGGTGCGGTCGTGCACGGTGTCGCTGTGCCCCGGCATGTTCGGTCTCCCGTAGGTGCTTCAGGACCCGCGGTGGGCCACGAAGTCGCAGAGCGCGCCGAGGGTCCTGCGCGCCGGGGTCCGGGGCAGGGCCGCGAGGGCGGTACGGGCCCGTGCCAGACGCTCGTCCCTCAGGGCCCCGGCCGCGGCGAGCGCGGCGGAGTCCCGCAGGAGTTCCAGCGCCCGGCGGTGCGGACGCGTCCCGGCGGCCGGCCCGGCGGCGATCAGGGCCCGCAGTTCCCCGTCGCCCGCGCCGTCACCCGCCAGGGCGAGGAGCACCGGGAGGCTGAGCACCCCGGCTTCCAGGTCCATGCCCGGTTCCTTGCCCGACGCGGAGGCGGGCGAAGTGATGTCGAGGATGTCGTCGGACATCTGGAAAGCGAGGCCCAGTTGCTCCCCGTACTCGGCGAGGACGTCGGCGTACGCCCCGGGCGCGCCTGCCTGAAGGGCGCCGAGCCGCAGCGACAGGACGATCAGGGACGCGGACTTGCCGGCCGTCACCCGGAGGTAGTGGTCCAGGGGCGCGGTCCCCGGCTCCGGCCCGAGCAGCTCCAGTGCCTGGCCGCGCACCAGCCGGTCGGCGGTCACCGCGTTCAACCGCACCGCCCGCGGCCCGAGCGCGCAGGCCAGTTGGGCGGCCTGGGCGAGGAGCCAGTCCCCGGCGAACACCGCGCGGCGGTTCCCCCAGCGGGCGTTGGCGCTGTCCGCCCCGTGCCGGATGCCGGCGTCGTCGATGACGTCGTCGTGGTAGAGGGAGGAGACGTGGACGAGTTCGGTCAGGACGGCCGCGTCGACGACCCCCTCGCTCTCCGGGTCCCCGAACTCCGCGCCCAGCAGGACCAGCAGGGGCCGCAGCCGCTTTCCGCCGGTGGTGACGAGATGCCCGACGAGCGGGGCGACACGGGGGTCGGCGGCGCGGGCGGCGCGCTCCCGGAGGCGTTGTTCGACGGTCCGCAGGCGCTCGGCCAGCCGGTCCCGCAGCGCCGGGTCGTCGGCGGCGAGTCCGGACACGAGGGAACCGCGCTCCGGGGCGCTCAACACGTTCATCCGGGCTCCTGAAGGCATGTGGCACGGGGTTCCCCGGCCGGACACTGCGGACGGCCGGTTGCGGGGCTCGCCCCGGGGGGTCCGCTCCCGACCACCGGCTGCCCGCCCGACGCCGCGGCGGGGCCCGGACGGTCCGTGCGGCGGGCCGGGGAGTGGAGGACGTCCGCGACGGGTCGCGCTGCGGACGTCAGGGCTGTCGCACCGGGTCGCGCTGCGGACACCAGGACTGTCACACCGGGCCCGGAGCGCGGGCAACGGCCCTGGCAGGTTCTTGCCGCGTTGGCGTTCCGTCGTCGTCGGCGGGGGAACCGGCGGCCAGACTGCGGGGAGAACCGGCGACCCCCGCGCGTCGGCCCCGGTCCCCCCAAGTCCAGGAAGCACGAAGGAGCACCATGTTCGGACGGATAGGGCGGTTCGCCGTCGACCGGCCCTGGCTGACGATCATCGCCTGGCTCATCGCGGCCGTCGCCGCGGTCGCGCTCGCGCCGCAGCTGAGGAGCACCAACGACCAGGCGGACTTCCTGCCGTCCCACTACGAGTCGGTACGCGTCACGGAGGTGCAGCAGCGTGCGTTCCCGATGACGGAGCAGCCCTCCGCCATCGCGGTGTTCCAGCGCGCCGACGGCGACAGGCTCTCGACGGCCGACCTGGCGGAGGTGGCCCGGATCACGGAGGCCCTGCAGGCCGAGGGCTACGACAAGGTGAAGTCGGTCCTGACGAGCCCCGAGGCGGTCTCGCCCAACGGCAAGGTGGCACTGGCGAGCGTCTTCGCCACGACGAAGAACCACTACGACCAGAAGCTCTTCGAGTCGGTGAAGCAACTCCGGGCGGACGCCGGGCCGCTGCTCGCGAAGACCGGCCTGAGCATGGGGGTGACCGGCCCGACCGCCAGCGGGCTGGACAACCTCGAGTCCTCCGGCGACACCGACGCGATGATCATGCTGGCGACCCTGGTGCTGATCGTGGTGCTGCTGCTGGTGATCTTCCGCAGCCCGCTCATCGCGCTGCTGCCGGTCCTGCTGATCCTCCTGGTGTTCGTCGTGGCCACCGGGCTGATCGCCACCGCCGCCGAACTCGGCGGGCTCCAGGCCGACAACTCGGTCTCCGCCATCCTCATCGTGGTGCTGTTCGGCGTCGGCACCGACTACATCCTGTTCCTGCTCTTCCGGTACCGCGAGCAGCTGCGGGCGGGGCAGGAACCCAAGAAGGCCATGATCGACGCCGTGACCCGGGTCGGCGAGACCATCGCCTCCGCGGCCGGCGCGGTCATCGTCGCCTTCCTCGCCCTGGTGCTCTCCACCATGGGCATGCTGCGCGCCATGGGCCCGTCGCTGGCCATCGCCGTGGCCGTCACCCTGCTGGCCTCCCTCACCCTCGTCCCCGCCGTCTTCTCGCTGCTGGGCGCCAAGGCGTTCTGGCCCTCCAAGGCCTGGAGGAAGCAGCCCGAGAGCGTCGTCGCCGGCCGGCTCGGCACCCTCGTCTCCCGGCGGCCCCGCCTCCTCGCGGGCCTCTCCGGCGGCCTGCTGGCCGTCATGAGCGTGGCCGCGTTCGGCTTCAGCGCCGAGTTCGACAGCGAGAGCTCGCTGCCGCAGGACCTGGAGTCCGTACAGGCGTCCAAGGACCTCAGGAACGGCTTCTCCGCCGGACAGACCGACCCCTCCCTGGTGGTCGTCGCCTCCGAGGACGGCTCCCGGCTCGACCCGGCCGGCCTGGAGGCGTTCCGCGAGGAGCTCTCCGGGGTCGAGGGGGTCGGCGACGTCTCCCCGGCCATGCTCGGCACGGCCGGGGACGCGGCGCAGTTCAGCGTCGTCCTGGAGTTCCGCCCCGCCGAGGAGGCGGCCATCGACCTGGTCTCCGGAGACCTGCGCGACACCGCGCACCGGGCGGCGCCCGAGGGCACCGAGGCGCTCGTCGGCGGCACCAGCGCGGTCCTCGCGGACATCCGCACCGCCGTCAACCACGACTACTCGCTGGTCTTCCCGATCGCCGGCGTCGCGATCATGGTGATCCTCGGACTCCTGCTGCGCAGCGCCGTCGCGCCCTGGTACCTGATCGCGGCCGTGGGCCTCGGGTTCGGTGCCACCCTCGGCTCGGCCGTCCTGCTCTTCCAGCAGGTCAAGGGCGAGAACGGGCTGATGTTCGCGCTGCCCGTGTTCGTCTACCTGTTCGTGGTGGCGATCGGTACGGACTACAACATCCTCGTGGTGGCCCGCCTCCGCGAGGAGATCGCCCGGGGCCGGACGCAGCAGGAGGCCGTCCGGCTCGCCGTGACCCACTCGGCGCCCACCATCGGGGCCGCCGCCGTCATCCTGGCCGGAACCTTCGGCGTCCTGATGCTGGCCGCCAACAGCATGCTCCAACAGCTCGGCTTCGCGGTGTCGTTCGGCATCCTGATCACCGCCTTCGTGATGGCGCTCGTGCTGGTGCCGGCGGTCACCTCGCTGTTCGGCGAACGGGCCTGGTGGCCGGCCCGCGACCGCGGGAGGCCGGTGGAGGGCGACGACGCCGAGCCGGCGCCGGCCCCCGAGCCGGCCACGACGTGACCGCTCCACGTTGACCGCGTTCGTCATCGTCCCGACCGCCGTGGGCACCGTCGCCCTCGGTCTGGTGGTCCTCGGCTTCGGGGCGCGCAGACTGCTCGGTCTGCGGATCGGCGCACTGCGCTCCCTGCTCACCGGATGCACCGGGCTGCTCGCCACCGGACTGGTGAGTTCCGCGATGGGGCCCGCCGCGGCGGGCACGGTGCTGGTGACGGTCCAGGTGGGCAGCGCCCTGCTGGCCGCCATGATGTTCCTGGCGCTGTCCGAGGCGGTGGTGCCCAGCGGGTCGGTCGGCGGCATCGTCCGCTGGCCCCGCTCCGTGAGGCGCCGGGTGGCGCGCACCCAGCGCTTCACGGAGCTCAGCAGGATCGCCCTCCGGCACGGGCTGGGCCGCCTCCCGCGGCTGTCCGGGCTGACCGGCCCGGCGACGAGCGCCACCCGGGCGGAGCACGCCCGCGCCCTCCGGCTGGCCCTGGAGGAGGCGGGCACCACCTTCGTCAAACTCGGCCAGGTGCTCTCCACCCGCTACGACCTGCTGCCCGCCGAGTTCATCGACGAGCTGAGCCTGCTGCAGTGCGCGGCGGCCGCCGAACCCTGGGACGGCATCGAGCAGGTGCTCACCGAGGACCTCGGAGCCCCGCCCGGCGAGGTGTTCGCCGCGTTCGACACCGTGCCGCTGGCGGCCGGATCCGTCGCCCAGGTGCACCGGGCGCGGCTGCGGGACGGCCGGGCGGTCGCCGTCAAGGTGCAGCGCCCCCGGGCCCGCCAGGTGGTGGAACGCGACCTGGACATCCTCCTGCGGATCGCCCGGAGGACCGGCGAACGCACCGCGTGGGGCCGCTCCATCGGAGTCACCGGACTGGTCCGGGGTTTCGCCGCCTCCCTCCAGGAGGAACTCGACTTCCGCACCGAGGCCCGCAACACCCGGGAGGTCGCCGCCGCGCGGGCGGCCGATGCCGGACGGCACCCGTCGCAGGACCCGGACCCGCGCCCGGCGGTGAGGATCCCCGCCGTCCACGACGGTCTGACCACCGCCCGCGTCCTGGTGGTGGAGTGGCTGGACGGGGTGGCGCTCGACAAGGCGGCCGAGTCCGCCGACGCCCGCGGACTCGACCGGACGGCGCTCGCCGGGGCGCTGCTCGACTGCGTCCTCGCACAGATCATGATCGACGGCGTCTTCCACGCCGATCCGCATCCGGGCAACATCATGGTGCTGGACGACGGACGGCTGGGACTGCTGGACTTCGGCTGCGCCGGCCGTATCGACCGGGTGCTGCGTTCGGCGCTGCGCGACCTGCTGGTCGCGATCCACCGCAACGACCAGCAGGCCCTCTGCGACGCGCTGCTGGAACTGGTGGAGCACCGGCCGGAACCGGCCGACGAGAACCGGCTGGCCCGTGACCTGGGCCGGTTCATGGCCCGGCACCTGGTTCCGGGGACGCGGCCGGACCGGGAGATGTTCGCCGCGCTGTTCCTGCTGGTGACCAAGTACGGGCTCGTCGTGCCCGGCGAGATCGCCGCCGCGTTCCGTTCCCTGTCGACACTCGAGGTGTCCCTCGGCCGGCTGGTCCCCGATTACGACATCGTCGCCGAGGCCCGCCGGTTCGCGGCCTCCCAGGCCCGGCGGAAGCTGGCACCGGGGAGCCTCGGACGGGCGGCCACCGGCGAGATGCTCGCGCTGCTGCCGGTGCTGCGCCGGCTGCCGCGCCGGGTGGACCGCATCGCGGAGGCCCTGGAGCAGGGACGCCTCAGCGTGAACGTCCGGGTGCTGGCCGACGAACGTGACCGGGACTTCGTCCGCGGGATCGTCCGTGACGTGCTGCTGGCCTTCAGCGGCGGTGCGGCCGGGGTGGTCGGGGTGATGCTGCTGCAGACGCCCGGCGGGCCGGAGATCACCTCGTCGGTCGGACTGTTCGAGGCGCTCGGCTGCAACCTGCTGCTCGTCGCCTCGGTGCTGACGCTGCGGGTGCTGTTCTCACTCTCCCGCGACCGCCGCTGACCCCGGCCGCGGGGACCCGTCGAAGGCCTACTGCCTCGGCCGCCCGGGTGCGGGGGAGGCCTAGGAGCTCGGCCGCCCGGGTGCGGGGGAGGCCCGCGACCTCGGCCGCCCGGGCCCGCCGAGGGCCCGTGACCCCGGCCCGCTCACGAAGACGGCCCCGGTCTCGCCCCGAGCCCCGTGGGCTCGCCCCGAGTTCCGCGGCCTTGCCCCGAACCCCGCGGCCTCGCCCCGAGCCCTGCGGCTTCGCCCCGAGCCCCGCGGGCTCGCCCCGATCTCCGCGGGCTCGGCTCCGGCCCGGCACTGCGGACCGCCGTCCGGACGGTGCCGGACGGCGCCGGGCGGAAACGGTGGAGACGGACAGGAAGCGGACGGGAAGCCGAGTCCTCAACGGGCGTTCCGTGCCCGGCGGACGCCCGGGACCGGGACCGGCCGCGGAAGGCGCCGGTCTTCCGGACCGCACCGACGCACCCCGGGCGCCGCAGCCGCCGAACCGCGGGGCGGCACGCACGGCAACGCCCGGCCGGGATCTCCCGGCCGGGCGTTGTTGCGCGGGCGTCCTCAGCGGGCGGTCGCCGTGCTGTAGGCGCGGCCCGACATCGGGACGACCACGGCGAGGATGCCGCCGATCAGGAGTAGCGACATCAGGACGGGGTGCTCGGCCGGCAGCCCCGTGCCGAGGCCCACGGTCGGGTTGCCGAAGAGCTGACGGCAGGCGGTGACCACCATGCTGACCGGGTTCCACTCGGCGACGACCCTCAGCCAGGTCGGCAGCCCGTCCGGCGGGACGAACGCGTTGGACAGGAACACCAGCGGCATCATGGCCATGAACGCCAGGGCGTTGACCGACTCGGTGCTGCGCAGCGCCAGACCGAGCAGCGCGCCGAGCCACGACATGGCGAAGCCGAGCAGGAGCAGCAGCCCGAACGCCGCGAGGGCCTTGGGCAGTCCGTTGTGGATGCGCCAGCCGATGAGGTAGCCGACGCCGGCCATCAGGACGCAGGACCAGGCGGCGAGCGCCATGTCCGCGGTGGTACGGCCGATCAGCACCGCGGAGCGGGAGATCGGCAGCGAACGGAAGCGGTCCACCAGGCCGTTGCTCAGGTCCCCGACGACGCCCAGGGCCGTCTGGGAGATGTTGGCCATCATCACCTGGATGAAGATGCCCGCCATGATGTATTCCTGGTAGCTGCCGCCCTCCACCTTCATGGCGCTGCCGAAGAGCATGCCGAAGATCAGCACGAAGGCGATCGGCATGATGGTGACGCTGATCAGCTGCTCGGGTATGCGGTAGATGTGCCGGAAGTGGCGGCCCACCAACGCCCGTACGTCACTCAGTGTCTCGGTCACGCCGAATCCTTCTCCCTGGCCGTCTGGCCCGTCAGCGTCATGAAAACATCGTCGAGCGAAGGACGCCGCACAGCGAACTCCGCTATCTCGATGCCGAGTTCCTCCACCGCCGCGGCTGCGGCGGCGACACCGCCCATCCCGTCGGGCAGCGGCACCGACACGGTGCGGCCGTCCTCGGAGACGGACGGGGTGGTCGCGAGCCGGGCCCCGATCGCGGCGACCACCCGGGAGGTGTCCTCGGCGGCGAGGGCGGCGACCTCGAGGCGCTCGGTGCCGACCTTCTGCTTGAGCTGGTCGGCGGTGCCCTCGGCGATCACCTTGCCGGTGTCGATCACCACGATGCGGTCGGCGAGCTGGTCGGCCTCCTCCAGGTACTGGGTGGTCAGCAGGACGGTCACGCCCTTGGCCACCTGCTCCCGGATCATCCCCCACAGCACGAGCCGGCTGCTGGGGTCGAGTCCGGTGGTCGGCTCGTCCAGGAAGAGGACCGGCGGGTCGACCATCAGGCTGGCCGCCAGGTCCAGCCGCCTGCGCATGCCGCCGGAGTAGGTCCGCACCACCCGGTCGGCGGCCTCGGAGAGTTCGAACCGCTCCAGCAGCTCGTCCGCCCGCCGGCGCGACGGGCCCTTGCCCAGGTGCAGCAGGGTGCCGATGAGCCGCAGGTTCTCCCGGCCGGTCAGCCGTTCGTCGAGGGCCGCGTACTGGCCGGTGAGGCCGATCCGGCGACGCACCTCCTTGGGCTGCTTGAGGGCGTCGAACCCGGCGACCATGGCCCGCCCCTCCTCGGGCTGGAGCAGGGTGGCCAGGATGCGGACGGTGGTGGTCTTGCCCGCACCGTTGGGGCCGAGCAGTCCGAGGACCGTCCCCTCGGGCACGGTGAGGGACACTCCGCTCAGCGCCTCGTGCCCCTTGTAACTCTTGCGGAGGCCCTCGGCCTCGATGGCGTTCGTCACGAGTTCACCTCGATGGTCGACGGGGTCTGCCGGGTCCGCCCGTCCGGCCGCGGGACGTCGGTCCCGGAGCCGGGCGAGCGGCGGGGGCGGTGGCGCAGGTGGAGGCCGGCGAGCGCCAGCGACGCGCCCCAGACGAAGAACACGGGGTACCAGTAGAAGTTCCAGGGGCCGAAGGAGGCGGCCACCTCCGCGCTCGGCTCGACCCTGCCCACGGCGACGAAGAACCGCAGGTAGCCGTAGCCGAGCCCCCACAGCGCGAGCCCGGTGCCGCCGATCAGGGCCGCCCCGACGCGGAGCCACCGGGGGAAGAAGTCCCCCCAGGGCCGGAAGAGGGCGGTGGTCGCGAGGGCGGCGAGAGCGGAGGCCGCCCCCATGCCCCAGAAGGCGATCATGCGCTGCCAGGCCACGTCCGGCACCGACTCGGGGGTGTCGGGGTAGGCGACCATGATCCCCAGTCCCCACCACAGGTGCGGCAGGGCGTAGGCGAGCCCGGCGATCACCGCGCAGTACCCGACGGCCCGCTCCCATCGGGAGACCGGGACCGCGGACACCGGCGTGGCACCCTCTCGTGCCTTCGACATCGAATTCCTCTTCCTACTCATCAAGGCCGCGGGCGGAGCGAACGGCCCTCAGTTCCATCCGGCGAGCCCCGCACGGTCCACCTCGAAGCGGACGGGCAGACTCTCCAGGCCGCTGAGGAAATTGGAGAACACCGGCTCCACCGGGCCGTTGGGCTCGATGCGGTCCGCCACGGTCCGCAGCCCGTCGAGCATGGCGTTGATCTCGACGCGGCCGAGGAACGCACCGAGGCAGAAGTGCGGTCCGTAGCCGAACGACACGTGCTTGTTGGGGGTGCGGGCCAGGTCGAACGTCCCGGGGGCGTCGAAGACGTCCTCGTCCCGGTTGGCGGAGGTGTTCCACAGGGTGACGATGTCGTCGGCGGCGATCCGCTGCCCCGCCACCTCGACGTCCCGCAGCGCCCGGCGGCCGAAGTGCATGCCCGGGGTCGTCCAGCGCAGCACCTCCTCCACCGCGCTCTCCACCGTCACCTCGCCCCGCTTCAGCGCGTTCCACTGCTCCGGGTGGCGCATCAGCGCCTGCACCCCGCCGATCATCGACAGCCGGCTGGTCTCGTCGCCGCCGATGATCAGGCTGTAGCAGTTCAGGACGATCTCGTCCTCGTCGAGCGGCTCTCCGTCGATCCGGCCGGTGGCCAGCACGCTGATGACGTCGTCGACCGGGTTCTTCTTGCGCTCCTCGGCGAGCTCACCGAAGTACAGGAGGATCTCGTTGCGGGCGAGCCAGGAGTCCTCGGCACTGGTGTCGGCCGAACTGGAGCTGAGCGCCTCCTTGTTGAGGCTGAGCAGGAAGGCGCGGTCCGACTCGGGGACGCCCAGCAGGTCGCAGATGGTGGCGATCGGGATGTGCTCGGCGACGTCCCGCGCGAAGTCCGCCTCGCCCCGCTCCACCGCGTTCCCGAGGAGCGTGCGGGTGCGCTGCACGACCTGCTCCGAGATGTGCCGCAGGGCGCGCGGCGAGAAGGACTTGAGCATCAGCTTGCGGATCGCCGCGTGCCGGGGGCCGTCGGTGACCGCGAGCATCTTGCCCGCCGCGGAGTCACTGCCGTGCAACAGCGTGACCAGCAGGTTCCCCCGCTCGGAGGTGAAGTTTTCGTCGTCCTTGTACACCTTCATGATGTCGTGGTACTTGGACAGGACCCAGAATTCGGGCCCCGCCTCGGTCGCCGGGTGACGGTGCACCGGTCGTTCGGCGCGGAACCGGCGCCACATGGCGTGGACGTCGGTCGTCTGATAGGTCGCGGGATCGGTCAGGTCGAAGCTGTCGAGCTCACGGTCCTCGACGTCGGCTCCGCCCAGTGCCGCGGTGGCGCTGGTCATAGGGGCTTGCTCCAAGTGGGTGCGCTGTGGCGGGTCGTCGGTACGGTGACGCTCCGGCGGTTCACCGGAGCTCGCGCAACTGCGCGGCGAGCGCCCGGCCGATCTCGCCGATGGGTCCCGGCCGGGTCAGCTCGTTGTGCCCGCAGTCGACGACCTGGAGGTCGACCCGCCCTTCCACGAAGGGGCGCCACGCCGCGGCCATCGCCTGCGGGGAGGCGTGGTCCCGGCCTGCGACGGTCAGCATGACATCGCCACGGACGACGCCCAGTAGATCAGGGCTGTACGGATGGATGATGCTCCTCGACATGTTGGTGCCAACACGGGCGAGCGCGCCGATATGACGCTTTTCCAGGCCGGCGAGGGCGCTGTCCCCGGCCCGCAGGACCTCCATCACCCGCTCGTACACCAGCGGTTCGTCCGGGTCGCGGTCCCCTGCCCGGCCGCTGAGGTCCAGCAGGGTGGCCAGCACGTCCTGTTCGTCGTACGCGAGACCCTCGTGCTCCTCGGCGGGGATGTCCGGGTCGGTGTCCAGCACGGCCAGCAGCCCGACCCGCTCGCCCGCGTCCTGGAGCCGGGTGGCGATCATGTGCGCGAGGATCCCGCCGAGGGACCAGCCCACCAGGTGGTAGGGGCCGGACGGCTGGACACTGCGGATCCGGTCGAGGTAGTCGTCGGCCATCTCCTGGATGGACGAGGGCAGTTCCTCGTCGCGGGCGAGTCCGCGCGCCTGGAGCGCGTAGATCGGGTGGTCGGCCGGGATGTGCCGCAGCAGACCCGAGTAGCCCCACCCGATGCCGGCTCCGGGGTGCAGGCAGAACACGGCCGGTTTCGAGCCGCCGGGCCGCAGCGGCAGCAGCACGTCGAACGGGTCGTGGTCGGAGCCGGCGGTGAGCTCGGCGGCCAGCGCGGCCACGGTCGGGTTCTCCAGCAGGCTGCGCACCGAGAGCCGCACGCCGAACGCGGCCCGCGCCCGGCTGATCACCCGGGTCGCGAGCAGCGAATGCCCGCCGAGGTCGAAGAAGTTGTCGTCGACGCCGACCCTGGGCAGCGAGAGCACCTCGGCGAACAGGCCGCAGAGCACCTCCTCCTCGGGGGTGCGGGGCGCCCCGCTGCCCAGCGCCCCGGTGAACTGGGGGTCGGGCAGCGCCCTGCGGTCCAGCTTTCCGTTCGGCATCAGCGGGACCTCGTCCAGCCGCACGAACGCGGCGGGCACCATGTACTCGGGGAGCGTGCCGGCCAGACCGGCCCGCAGCGCCTCCGGCTCCAGGCAGCCGGCCGGTCCGGCCGGGTCCGCCGGAACCACGTAGGCCACGATCATCCGGTCGCCCCCGGCGTCCTCCCGCACCACCACCACCGCACGGCCGACACCGGGCAGCGCGGCGAGCGCCGACTCGATCTCGCCCGGTTCGACGCGGAAGCCGCGGACCTTCACCTGGTCGTCGGCACGGCCGAGGTACTCCAGAGCGCCCTCGTCGGTCCAGCGCACCAGGTCCCCGGTGCGGTACATCCGCTCGCCGGGCCCGCCGTACGGGCAGGCGGTGAACCGTTCGGCCGTCAGCGCCGCACGGCCCAGGTAACCGCGGGCCAGACCGTCTCCGGCCACGTACAGCTCACCCGGTACGCCGACGGGCACGGGACGCAGCGTGTCGCCCAGGACGTAGACCCTGGTGCCGCGGACCGGCCGGCCGATGGGCGGGGTGCCGCCCCCCGCGGCCAGGGGCTCGCTGAGGGTGGCCGCGACGGTGGCCTCGGTCGGCCCGTAGGCGTTGACCATGCGGCGGCCCGGCGCCCAGCGGTCCACGAGCTCGGCGCCGGGCCGCCGCATGGTNNGGCGCCGGTGGCGTCACCGCCGACGACCAGGGAGCGGAAGTCGGGCAGCCCCTCCACGGGCACCGTGGCGAGCGCCGCCGGCGGCACCAGGGCGTGGGTCACCCGCTGCTCGCGCAGCACCTCGGCGAGGGCCTCGTCACCGAGCGGGCCGGGCGGGGGCACGACCAGCGCGGCCCCGGCGGGCAGCGCGGAGCACAGTTCCAGCACCGAGGCGTCGAAGCTCGGCGAGGCGAACTGGAGCACCCGGGCCGTGCCGTCCACGGCGAACCCTTCGGCCACCGCGGCGGAGAAGGCCGCCAGCCCGGTGTGCTGCACCAGCACACCCTTGGGCCTGCCGGTGGAGCCGGAGGTGTGGATGACGTACGCGGGATGACCGGGCAGCAGCGCGGTGGCGCGGTCGGAGTCGGCCAGGTCGTGGGCCGGCAGCGCGGCGAGCTCCCCGGCGACGGCCGGGTCGTCCAGCCGCAGCACCGGGAGCCCGGCCGGCGGCACGCCCTGCGGCAGGGCGACACCGGAGGCGGTGACGGCGAGCACCGGCGCCGCGTCGTCGAGCATGAACGCGATGCGCTCGGCCGGGTAGGACGGGTCCACCGGCAGGTAGGCGGCCCCGGACTTGAGCACCGCGAGCTGCGCCACCACGATGTCCACCGACCGGGGCAGCAGCAGGGCGACGATCCTCTCCGGCCCGGCCCCGCGCGCGACCAGCAGCCGGGCGAGCCGGTTGGCCCGCTCGTTCAGCTCGGAGTAACCGAGCCGGACCCCCGGCGCGACGACGGCGTCGGCGTCCGGGGTGCTGCGGACCTGCTCCTCGAACAGCTCGGGGAAGGTCCGGGCCCGCGGCCCGTCGCCGCCGCGGCTCCAGGTCTCGACGAGCCGCCGGTGCTCCTGCGGGGAGAGGACGTCCAACCGGCCGACGGCCTGCTCCGGGTCCTCGACCACGGCCCGCAGCAGCGCCTCCAGACGTCCGCCCATCAGCCGCACGGTCTCGTCGGAGAACAGGTCGGGCCGGTAGCTCAGCCGCAGGTGGAGCCGGGGCCCGGGGACGGCCGCGAGACTCATCGGGTAGTGGTTGGCGTCCTCCCCCACCAGCCCGGTGACCCGCAGCTCGTCCGGGTCGCCCGGGTCCTCGGCCGCCAGCGCGGACGGGTCGACGGGGTAGTTCTCCGTCACGGTGAGCGTGTCGAACAGCTCACCGACCCCTTCCTGCCAGCCGCTGAGGGACTGGACCTCGGTGAGGCTCAGCTGCTGGTGGTCCATGAGGCCGGACTGCTGCTTCTGCAGCCGTGCCAGGAACCCGGCCAGCGATTCGGTGGGGTCGAGGGTGACCCGGACCGGCAGGGTGTTGATGAACAGCCCGATCATGTGCTCCACACCGGGCAGCTCCGGCGGGCGCCCGGAGACCGTACCGCCGAAGACGACGTCGTCCCGGCCGGTGAGGCGGCTCAGCAGCAGCCCCCACACGCCCTGCAGGACGGTGTTCAGCGTCAGACCGCTCCCGCGGGTCCGCGCCGCCAGCGCCGAGGTGAACTCCTCGGACAGGTCCAGCGTGTGGTGGCGCGGCCGGACCGGCCGGCGGGACGGGTCCCCGGGAGCCAGCAGGGTGGGCTCGCAGACGTCGCCGAGCACCTCGCGCCAGGCCCGCTCGCTCTGCGCCCGGTCCTGCTTGGCCACCCAGGCCAGGTAGTCCCGGTAGGGCGTGACGTGCGGCATCCCGGACGGGTCGCCGTGCTGCCGGTACAGCGTGAAGAGCTCACCGACCAGCAGCGGTGTGGACCAGCCGTCCAGCAGGATGTGGTGGTTGCTCACCACGAGCCGGTGCTCGCGCTCGCCGAGGCGCACCAGGGTGAAGCGCACCAGCGGCGGCCGGTTCAGGTCGAAGCGGCGCGCGCGGTCGTCGGCCAGGACCTGCTCCAGCGCGGCGGGCCGCTCCTCCTCGGGCAGGCCGCCGAGGTCGACCTCCCGGTAGGGCGGCCGGACCCGGCTGCGGATCACCTGCACCGGGCGTTCCAGGCCCTCGTGCCGGAACCCGGCGCGCAGGCTGGTGTGCCGGGCGACGAGCGCGGCGACGGCCGCCGTCATCCGCTCGGTGTCCACCAGGCCGGTCAGCTCCAGCACCAGCTGCACCGTGTAGACGTCCATCTCCTGCTCGTCGAGCAGGGCGTGGAACAGCAGTCCCTCCTGCAGCGGTGACAGAGGGAGCACGTCCTCGATCGCCGGCTTGGTCATCGGTTCCTCCTGTGGGTGCCGGCATCGGCGTCATCGTGTTCGTTGTCCTGCGGGGCCCGCCGCGTCCACCGGTCCTGGAAACCGCCGGACGCGTCGGAGCCGTCGAAGTCGTCGTCGAGGTCGTCCTCGAAGTCCTCGAAGTCGTCGAGGTCGTCGCCGAGCCCGTCGATGTCGTGCTGGCTCAGCGACACCAGCGGCAGGTCGGAAGGCGTCCAGCCGCCCGCCTCGGGGGAGGCCGCGTGCTCGGCGAGCACGCGGAGCATGCGGAACCACCCTTCGGCCAGCCCGGCCACGTCCTCCTCGCCGAGGAGTTCCCCGGCCCAGGTCCAGGTGGCCACGAGCCGCGGACCCTCGGGGCCGTCCTGCGTGAAGGCGTTGACCTCCAGCGGGTGCGCGAGCGGCATGGCGTCGTCGGAGCCGCCGCCGAGCCCGCCCGACTCGGGAGCCGGGCCCCAGTCCGCGGCCTCGGCCGCTTCACCGCCCCCGCCGAGCCGGCCCAGGTAGTTGAAACCGATCTGCGGAGGGGCGAAGCCGGCGAGGACGGACCGGGTGTCCGGGTTGAGGTAGCGCAGCAGCCCGTACCCGAGCCCGTGGTCGGGCACCGCCCGCAGCTGCTCCTTGATCTGCTTGAGCACCTTGGCCGCACCCGAACCGGTGGCGGTGAGCTGCTCCCAGTCCTGGTGGCCGGTCTCCAGCCGCACCGGGTGGATCCCGGTGAACCAGCCGACCGTGCGCGACAGGTCGCGGGCGGCGTCGCCGCCCGGTCCGGTCCTGCCGTGGCCTTCGAGGTCCACCAGGACGCCCCGGGTGTGCCGGCCCCGGCTCTCCTGCCACGCGGCGACGGCCAGCGCGAACCCGGTCAGCAGCACGTCGTTCACCCCGGCGTGGAACGCGGAGACGACGGAGGTCAGCAGCGGTTCGGTGTGCTCGCGGGCGAGGGACAGGGTGAGGGTGCGCGCGGTCGCCAGGGTGTCGCGCGCCGGGTCGAGCGGACGCTCGCCGAGCAGCGGTTCGCCGTCGGCCAGCATCGTCGTCCAGCGGTTCAGGTCGCCGACGCGTTCGGGCCTGAGGGCCTCCTCGTGCAGCAGGCGGGCCCAGGTGCGGAAGGACGTGGGCACCGGTTCGAGCACCGGCTTCCCGCCGTCGGCCAGGGCCTGGTACGCCGCGGCCAGGTCGGGGGTGATGATCCGCCAGGAGACGCCGTCGACCACGAGGTGGTGGGCGATCAGCAGCAGCCGCCCGGGGTGGTCCGGGCCGGCGTCGAACCAGAGCGCCTGGACCATGACGCCGTTCTCGGGCGACAGCCGGTCCCACGCCGTGGTGGCGTGCTCCTCCAGCGCGGCGGCGAGCGTCTCGGCCCGGACCGGGCCGGACGGCAGCGCCACCCGGTGCAGCAGGGCCGCCGCGTCGACCGTGCCGCGGTCCGGGACCTCCAGCGACCAGCCGTCGGCGCCGCGCGTGAGCCGCGCCCGCAGCATGTCGTGGTGGTCCAGCAGCGTCTGCAGCGCGCCCGTCAGGTGTGCGGCCGACGCGTCCGCGGGGACCTGGAGCAGCATCGACTGGTTGAAGCGGTCGACGGGCCCGCCCCGTTCCTCCAGCCAGCGGACGATCGGCGTCGCCCCCACGGTCCCGATCCCGGCGTCCGGGCCCTCGTCGGCCGTGCGGTCGACGGTGGCGGCGACGGCGGCCAGCGCCTCGACCGTCTTGTGCTCGAAGACGTCGCGCGGGGTCAGGAGCAGTCCGGCCCTGCGGGCGCGGGCGACGAGCTGGATGGAGACGATGGAGTCGCCGCCCAGGTCGAAGAAGCCGTCGTCCACGCCGACGGCGGGCAGCCCGAGGACTTCCGCGAACAGACCGCAGAGCAGTTCCTCGCGTTCGGTCCGCGCCGCGCGGCCTCCCACCGCGGCGGCGAAGTCGGGGGCGGGCAGCGCCTTGCGGTCGAGCTTGCCGTTGGCGGTGAGCGGCAGGTGCGGCAGCGTCACGAACGCCGACGGCACCATGTACTCGGGGAGTTGCGTGCGCAGGTGCTTGCGCAGGCCCTCCGGTTCCACGGTCCGGTCCTCCGCCTCCGGGACGACGTACCCGACGAGCTTGCGGTCGCCCGGCCGGTCCTCGCGGACGACGACGGCGACCTGGCCGACCTGCGGATGCGCCGCGAGGCAGGCCTCGATCTCGCCGAGCTCGATGCGGAAGCCGCGGATCTTGACCTGGTGGTCGGCGCGGCCGATGTACTCCAGGTCGCCGTCTCCGGTACGGCGTGCCAGGTCTCCGGTGCGGTACATCCGGGTGCCGGGCGGGCCGTAGGGGTCGGCGACGAAGCGCTCGGCGGTCAGGGCGTGCCGGCCGAGGTAGCCCCGGGCCAGGCCCGCGCCGGCCACGTACATCTCACCGACGACGCCGGCGGGGACCGGTACGAGGTCGGCGTCGAGGACGTGCACCCGCAGATCCGGGATCGGCCGGCCGATGAGACTGCCCGTCGCCGCGGCGGCGCCTTCGGCATCCAGCTCGCGGTGGGTGACGTGGACGGTGGTCTCGGTGATGCCGTACATGTTGATCAGGCGGGGGGCGTCCTCGGGGTGGCGGCCGTACCACTCCCGCAGCCGCCACAGGTCGAGTGCCTCGCCGCCGAAGACCACGTAGCGCAGGGCCAGCCGGGCGCCCAGGTCCGGGCGGTCGGCCTCGGTCCGCATCAGCTGGTAGAAGGCGGAGGGGGTCTGGTTGAGGACCGTCACCTTCTCGTCGGCCAGCAGTTCCAGGAAGTCCTCCGGCGAGCGGGAGACGTCGAAGGGGACGACCACGAGGCGGCCGCCGTGCAGCAGCGGGCCCCAGATCTCCCAGACGGAGAAGTCGAAGGCGTAGCTGTGGAAGAGGGTCCACACGTCGTCGGGGCCGAAGCCGAACCAGGGGTCGGTCGCGGCGAACAGGCGCACCACGTTGCCGTGCGGGATCACCACGCCCTTGGGGCGGCCGGTGGAGCCGGAGGTGTAGATGACGTAGGCGGCGGAGCCGGCGGTGAGCGGGCCGCCGCGGTCGGCGTCGGTGAGGTCGTGGCCGGCCAGGGCGGCGACCTCGGCGAG
>NZ_MSGP01000211.1 GCF_002078235.1 Streptomyces viridosporus | reverse complement strand
GAGCGGAACGCCGGGAGGAATAGTCCCGGCGTTCACAGCGTCCTCGCTGTGTTTTCTTCAAAGGAACCTCGCCACCGGGACAACCCGGTGTCGGGGTATCAACATATCTGGCGTTGACTTTTGGCACGCTGTTGAGTTCTCAAGGAACGGACGCTTCCTTCGTACTCACCCCTGCGGGCTTTCCTCCGGGCGCTTCCCTTCGGTCTTGCGTTTCCGACTCTATCAGACCTTTCCGGTCCGATTTCCTCGGTGCTTTCCGGGGTCCCGCTTCCGCGTTTCCCTTTCCGGCGGACCCGACTTTATCAGAAGTTTCAGGGCGGATTGACCGGCCTTCGTTTCCGATTCATCGGGAGGGTGCTTCTTCGAAATCGATGTTTCGAGAAGCGGATAGATGTCACTGTCGCCCTCAGGGTCAGACCCCATCTCCAGGCAACTGTTCGAATCTACCTCCCCACAGCTTCCGTGTCAACGGCTCCCGTGGGGCGAAGAGGAGACTAGCAGCTGAACGGACCGCCGTGCACATCAGGCCGCCGTCGGGACCGTGGCACTGCGCTCGGCTGTGTCCAGGTCGCCGGTCTCCCCGGAGCGTGCCGCGCGTCCGCCCAGGACGTAGACGTAGGCCAGGAAGGCCAGCTCGGCAGCGACCCCGATGGTGATGCGTGCCCAGGTGGGCAGGCCCGAGGGGGTGACGAAGCCTTCGATCGCGCCGGAGACGAAGAGCACCAGGGCGAGGCCGATCGCCATGGCCAGGGCTGCTCGGCCCTCCTCCGCGAGTGCCGTGCGGCGGGTGCGGGGGCCCGGGTCGATGACGGTCCAGCCGAGGCGGAGACCGGTTCCCGCGGCGACGAAGACCGCGGTCAGTTCGAGGAGGCCGTGGGGCAGGACGAGGCCGAGGAAGGTGTCGAGGCGGCCGGCGGAGGACATCAGGCCGAAGCCGACGCCCAGGTTGAGCATGTTCTGGAAGAGGATCCAGAGGACCGGCAGGCCCAGGAAGACGCCCAGGATCAGGCAGAGGGCGGCGGCCCACGCGTTGTTCGTCCAGACCTGGGCGGCGAAGGAGGTCGCGGGGTGGCTCGAGTAGTACGTCTCGTACTGGCCGCCGGGGCGGGTGAGCTCGCGCAGTTCGCCCGGTGCCGCGATGGACGCCTGTACCTCGGGGTGGGTGCCTATCCACCAGCCGAGCAGTGCCGCGACGGCTGTGGAGAGGAGGGCCGTGGGCACCCACCAGTGGCGTGACTTGTAGACGGCCGCCGGGAAGCCGTGGGTGAGGAAGCGGGTGGCGTCCCGCCAGGATGCGCGCCGGGCGCCCGTGACCGCGCTCCGCGCACGGGCCACCAGCTGGCTGAGTCGGCCGGTCAGCTGGGGATCCGGCGCGGCCGTCTGGATCAGGGAGAGGTGGGTGGCGGTGCGCTGGTAGAGGACGACGAGTTCGTCGGCCTCCGCACCCGTGAGGCGGCGCTGCCGCCGGAGCAGGGCGTCGAGGCGGTCCCACTCCGCACGGTGGGCGGAGACGAAGACGTCGAGGTCCATCGGTGTGCCTGCTCCTCGGCTGCTGAATCGATGATCTGCTTGATCGGCTCGTCGTACTGCGGTGCGATGTGTCCTCAGCTTGGCAGACTGGCGATGTTCGGGGCAGGCCAGGAAAGGGCGGCGGGTGTGAGTGAGCTGGTGACGGGCGAGGCGGTGGCGTTGGAACTGCGCCCCGCGAGGCTGCCCAGCAGGGCGCTGGCCGTGCTGCTCGACCTGGCGGCGGCCGTGGCGGTCTACATCGTCGTGACCATCGCCCTGGTGGCTTCCACGGCTTCCCTGGACCAGGCGGCGCAGACGGCGATATCAATCGCGGTGTTCGTCCTCGTGCTGGTGGGCGGGCCGATCGCGGTCGAGACGCTCAGTCATGGGCGGTCGCTCGGGAAGCTGGCGTGCGGGCTCCGGGTGGTGCGGGACGACGGGGGACCGATCCGGTTCCGGCACGCGTTGGTGCGGGGTCTGATCGGTGTGATCGAGATCCTGATGACGTTCGGGGTCGTGGCCTGCATCGCCTCCCTGGTGTCGGCGCGTGGTCGGCGGCTCGGGGACGTGTTCGCGGGGACTCTGGTCGTGCGGGAGCGGGTGCCGGTCGGGCAGGACGGTTTCGTACCGCCGCCGCCCCCGTGGCTGGCCGGGCGGTTCTCGGGGCTCGATCTGTCGGCGGTGCCCGACGGCCTGTGGCTTGCCGTCCGGCAGTACCTGACGCGGATGCGGCAGCTGGACCCGCAGGTCGGCTGGGCGATGGCGGAGCGGCTGGCAGCGGACCTGGCGGACCGTACGGGGGCGCCGGTGCCCCCGGGGGTGCCGCCGGCCGCGTACCTGGCGGCGGTGCTGCAGGAGCGGCAGGCCCGGGAGGCCCGGCGGGCCTTCGGGAACGGGACGGCCGCGGGCGGCGGTCACGCCGGCACCGCCGCTCCAGCAGGGAGCCACCCCCTGCCCGCTCGTCCCCCCGCGGTCGTGCCGCCGGATGTACGGCCGACCGTTCCGTCGGCGGATCCGTCGGCGGATCCGCGAGCCGTGCCGCCCGGGACGTCGTCGGCGCGTTCCTCCGCGGAGGACGGGGAGGCGCCGGTGGGTGGGCATCGGACCGGTATGCCGCGGGAGGCGGCGCCGGCCGATCGTCCCTCGACGGGGTTCGTACCGCCGTCGTAGGTCGCGCCGGGCACGCCGCTCAGTCGAAGACCGACGGGGGTGACGCGAGGTCCTCCAGCTCGATGCCGGGGGCGGCCAGGACCACGTCCCCGGCGATGTGCACGGTGTGCTGTTCGCCTGTGTCCAGGGCTGTGACCTGGTATGCGTCCACGGTCAGGGGGCCGTTGTCAGTGGCGTGTGCTTCTCTTTCCACCAGTTGCCAGGACTGGTCCACGGTGCGCGGGGCGAGGACCGGGTCCGTGAAGGCGACGAGCCGTACGCGGGTGGCCGGTGCCGAGGGGGTGAGGCGCAGAAGACGGGTGATGGCGACGAGGAACGCGGGGGACGAGCCGGTGAAGGCGTGGGCGCGCACATTGCCTTCGGTGGCGTGGGCCCCGGTGGGGTCCGTACGGACCCAGGTGACGCCGTCGAGGGCGGCGCCGCGGACCTGCCAGCTCGCGGCGTGGAGTTCGAGGCGGAGGGGGCGGCCCAGTTCGTCGAGGGCGAGGTCGACCGAGCCCAGGTGATCGCCGGAGGGGGCGGTGAGCTGGGAGACGTAGCGCCAGCCGGAGGGGCCGGGGGCGCAGTGGAAGTGCTCTTCTGCGAGGGGGGTGTGATCGTGCGGATCGTAGAGCGTATATCGGCCGCGGGGCATGGGGGTCCTGGGTCGTGACGGGCTGGGCCGGCCGGTCGCCGGTCCACCAACGGGGCAGGCCCCCGGCACGGGGGTGCGGGGGCCTGCCTCGGAGGACCTGCTGCCGGGGAGCGCGCCGGTGCACGGACGCGCTCGCTCGGTGGGAGCGTGGGCTCAGTAGCGGTAGTGGTCGGGCTTGAACGGGCCCTCGACCCTCACCCCGATGTACTCGGCCTGCTCCGGGCGCAGCCGGGTCAGCTTCACGCCGAGCGCGTCGAGGTGGAGGCGGGCGACCTTCTCGTCGAGGTGCTTGGGCAGCACGTAGACCCCGATCGGGTAGGCGTCGGGCTTGGTGAACAGCTCGATCTGGGCCAGGGTCTGGTCCGCGAAGGAGTTGGACATCACGAACGACGGGTGGCCGGTGGCGTTGCCCAGGTTCAGCAGCCGGCCCTCGGACAGCACGATGATCTTCTTGCCGTCGGGGAAGGTCCAGGTGTGCACCTGCGGCTTGACCTCGTCCTTGACGATGCCGGGGATCTTGGCCAGGCCGGCCATGTCGATCTCGTTGTCGAAGTGGCCGATGTTCCCGACGATCGCCTGGTGCTTCATCCGGGCCATGTCGGCGGCCAGGATGATGTCCTTGTTGCCGGTGGTGGTGATGAAGATGTCGGCCGTCTCCACCACCTCGTCCAGCGTGGTGACCTGGTAGCCGTCCATCGCCGCCTGCAGCGCGCAGATCGGGTCGATCTCGGTGACGATGACCCGGGCGCCCTGCCCGCGCAGCGACTCCGCGCAGCCCTTGCCCACGTCGCCGTAGCCGCACACCACCGCGGTCTTGCCGCCGATCAGGGTGTCGGTGGCGCGGTTGAGGCCGTCGACCAGGGAGTGCCGGCAGCCGTACTTGTTGTCGAACTTCGACTTGGTGACCGCGTCGTTGACGTTGATCGCCGGGAACAGCAGGGTGCCCTCGCGCTGCATCTCGTACAGCCGGTGCACGCCGGTGGTGGTCTCCTCGGTGACCCCGCGGATCTCGGAGGCCAGCCGGGTCCACTTGCGCGGGTCCTCGCCCAGGGTGCGGGTGAGCAGCTCCAGGATGACGCGGTGCTCGTCGGAGGCGGCGGTCTCCGGCGCGGGGACCTGGCCGTCCTTCTCGTACTCGACGCCGTGGTGGACCAGCAGGGTGGCGTCACCGCCGTCGTCCAGGATCATGTTGGGGCCGCCGGTGGGGCTGTCCGGCCAGGTCAGCGCCTGCTCCGTGCACCACCAGTACTCCTGCAGGGTCTCGCCCTTCCAGGCGAAGACCGGCACCCCCCGCGGCTCGTCCGGGGTGCCGTCCGGGCCGACCGCGACGGCGGCCGCGGCGTGGTCCTGGGTGGAGAAGATGTTGCAGGACGCCCAGCGCACCCGCGCGCCCAGCGCGGTCAGGGTCTCGATCAGGACGGCGGTCTGCACGGTCATGTGCAGCGAGCCGGTGATCCGGGCGCCGGCCAGCGGCCGGGCGTCGGCGTACTCCTTGCGGAGCGCCATCAGGCCGGGCATCTCGTGCTCGGCGAGGGTGATCTCCTTGCGGCCGAACTCGGCCAGGGAGAGATCGGCGACCTTGAAGTCCTGTCGGTTGTCGACAGTCGTCATTGCGAGCTGCTCCTCGGTGTCGGGGGCGAGGTGGGTACGGCTGGTCTGCGCGGCGGCGGACACAGGGGTGCCCGGAAGAGGACACGGTCATGCCCGCGTGCGCGCAGCGCAGTCCGTCGGAGGCCCTCTCTCCCTCGGCCGGTCCGCGGTGGGACCGCCCGACCGCCATCAGCAGCGACGTCTGGCTCCGTCCCAAGCTACACCGCCCGACCCGGCCTCCCCCAGTCCGCCCGCGAACACATCAGGCCGACCTGGCGGGCGCCGCGCCTCCCGTGACCGGTCCGGCGGCTTCGTTCGCGGGGCGGGCGGCGCGTGCCGGGCTCAGCGTCCGGCGTCGTGCGGCGCGGGGCCGCCGGGGGTGGCTTCGGGGTCGGCTCCCTTGACGGCCTCGGTCTCGCTGTAGATGTCGGGCTCGAGGTAGATCACGCGGGCGATCGGGACGGCCTCGCGGATGCGGGACTCGGCGGCGTCGATGGCGGTGGCGATCTCCGAGGCCGTGTTCTCGTGCCGCACCGCGATCTTCGCGGCGACCAGCAGCTCCTCCGGGCCGATGTGGAGGGTGCGCATGTGGATGATGCGGGTGACGGTGTCGCCGTCGACGACGGCGGCCTCGATCTTCCGGGTCTCCTCGGCGCCCGCTGCCTCACCGAGCAGCAGGGACTTCGTCTCGGCGGCGAGAACCAGGGCGATCAGGATGAGCAGGATGCCGATGCAGAGGGTGCCGATGCCGTCCCAGACGCTGTCACCGGTGAGCAGGGCGAGGCCGACACCGCCGAGGGCGAGGACCAGACCGACGAGCGCGCCGAGGTCCTCCAGGAGGACGACCGGAAGTTCGGGGGCCTTGGCGTGGCGGACGAACTCCTTCCAGGAGCGGCGGCCGCGCAGGGCGTTGGACTCCTTGATGGCGGTGCGGAAGGAGAAGGACTCGGCGATGATCGCGAAGACCAGGACGCCGACCGGCCAGTACCAGTGCGTCAGCTCGTGCGGGTGCTTGATCTTCTCGTAGCCCTCGTAGAGGGCGAACATGCCGCCGAGCGAGAAGAGCACGATGGACACGAGGAAGGCGTAGATGTAGCGCTCGCGGCCGTAGCCGAAGGGGTGCTGCGGGGTGGCCCGGCGCTGTGCCTTCTTGCCGCCGACCAGCAGCAGGGCCTGGTTGCCTGAGTCGGCGACCGAGTGCACGGACTCGGCGAGCATCGACGAGGAGCCGCTGAAGAGGAACGCCACGAACTTCGCTACCGCGATCGCGAGGTTGGCGACGAGTGCCGCCACGATCGCCTTGGTGCCGCCTGACGCGCTCATGTGTCCGCGTGGTCCCTTCGTACGCCGTTTCCGGGCCCGGACGTGCGCGTGCGTACGTCCGGGCCCGTGTCCGTCCTTTGACGGTGGGCCATTGTTGCAGCCCGGTCGGGCACGGCGTGCCAGGTTGCCGCATGCGACGGTCAGGCGACGACCGTGGCCCTGAACAGCGTTCCGGTACCCGCCACTTCGGCCTTCTCACCCGCGGGGACGAACACGGAGGTGCCCGGGGACAGTTCGTGCTCGCCCGCGCGGACCGAACCGGCCGTGCAGAGCAGGATCTGCGGAGTGGTCAGGGTCAGGTCGTGGGTGGTGCCGCCCGCGGGGAGGACGTAGCGGGAGAGGCGGAACTCGTCGGTGGGAGTCTCGTAGACCTCCTCGCCGTCCGGGGTGGCCTCCGGGCGCAGGACGCCGGGGTCGCCGGCCTCGAAGCGGACGATGCGCAGGAGTTCGGGGACGTCGACGTGCTTGGGGGTCAGCCCGCAGCGCAGGACGTTGTCGGAGTTGGCCATGATCTCGACGCTGAGACCGTTGAGGTAGGCGTGCGGGACGCCGGCGCCGAGGAAGAGCGCCTCGCCGGGCTGGAGCCGGACGTGGTTGAGGAGCATCGCGGCGATGACGCCGGGGTCGCCCGGGTAGTGGTGGGCGATGTCGGCGTAGGGGGCGTACGCGCCGCCGAGGCGGTCGCAGGCGGCGGCCACCTCCGTGACGGTGTGCGCCATCTCCTCGGGGTCGGCGGTGAGGACCGCGGTGAGGACCTCGCGCAGGGCGGCGTCCTCGGGGCGGGCGCGCAGCAGGTCGACGTACGGCTTGAGGGAGTCCACGCCGAGGCCGTCGAGGAGTTCGGCGGTGCGCAGCGGGTCGCGGAAGCCGCACAGCCCGTCGAACTCGGTGAGGGCGCAGACCAGTTCCGGCTTGTGGTTGGCGTCCCGGTAGTTGCGGTGCGGGGCGTCGGCGGGGACGCCGCGGCGCTCCTCGTCCGCGTGGCCCTCCTTCGCCTGGTCCAGGTCGGGGTGGACCTGGAGGGAGAGCGGGGCTCCGGCGCCGAGGAGCTTGAGGAGGAAGGGCAGCTGCGGGCCGAACTTCGCGACCGACGCCGCGCCGAGTTCCTTCTCCGGGTCGGCGTCGATGACCTCGGCCAGCGTGCCGCGCGCGGTGCGCGAGGGAGCCCCGGGGTGGGCACCCATCCACATCTCCGCCTGCGGCTCGCCGGTCGGCTCGGTGCCGAGCAGCCGCGGGATGGCGGTGGTGGAACCCCAGGCGTAGGGGCGGATGGTGTTGTCGAGGCGATCCATGGGGCTCTCTGTGTTCCTTCTGCCGTGTCTCGTGCGTACGCGCGCCAGGGAGGTCAGTGCATCCCGGGCATGATCAGGTTCTGGAAGCGAGCGCCAGGTAAACGGCGGCGAAATCCGTGACGGCGATCAGTTCCGCGAGGGTCTCCAGTTCGCCGCCCTCCTCCGGCTCCAGCTCGCTGATCGGCGTGTCGTGGCCGAGGGCCAGGTCACGGGCGGCCGGAGCGGCGGTGAGGCCGCCGATGGGGCGGTCGCGGAGCAGCACCACGCGCGCGTGCAGGGCGGGCCGTTCCTCGACCCGGTCGCGGAAGAAGTCGTCCGGGTCGGCGCTGGCGGCGAGCGGGCCGGCGAGCAGGGCGCTGTGCGCGGCGAGTGCCTCGGGGAGTTCGGCGACAACGGCGGGGATGCCGGACAGTTCGGCGAGCGCGGCGGCGAAGCGGCGGCCGGCCGGGCCGGCCGAGACGCCCTCGGTCCACACGACGGGGAGCGCGTCGGCGAGTTCCGCGGCCAGCGTCTTGGCCGGGTTGCTGTAGGTCGCGATGGCCGGGCCGCAGCGTTCGGCGATGCGGTCGAGGCGGTCGGCGACCTTGTCCAGGGCGTCCGGCGGGGCGGCGAGCAGGCCGGTGCGGTCCAGCAGCGCGAGCAGCGGGGTGAGCAGCGACCACAGGACTCCGGGGGCGGCTGCGGCGAGGGGTTCGTCCTGGTCGTAGGGCGCGGTGGCCATGGGGACGAACAGGCCGTGGGAGCCGTTCACGGCCTCGGCGAGCGGGGTGCGGGCGGGCGCCACGGCGACGACGGTGCAGCCGCGGCGGTACGCCTGCTCGGAGAGCAGGGCCAGGCCCGGTTCGGTGCCGTCGGGGGTGGCGATCAGCAGCAGGTCCACGGAGCCGGCCCAGCCGGGCAGTTCCCAGCGCAGTGCTCCCGCTGCGGGGGCGACGCCGGTCGGCGCGAGCCGGGTGACGGGGCTGCCGGAGCCGGCCAGGGTGCCGAGGAGGTCGGCGGCCTGGGTGGCGGCGGCGCCGGGCCCCGCGATGAGGACGGCGCGGGGACGGCCGTCCGGTGCGAGGTCGTGGACGCCGGCCTCGGCGGCGTGCCGGACGGCCGTGCGGACGCGGGCGCCCGCTTCGGCGGCGCCGCGGAGCAGGGCGCGGCGGTCGGCCTCGGCGAGGCCCTCGGGTGAGTCGAGCAGCGATTCGTCGAGCATGGGCGGCAGCCTCCGGTCGGCGTGGCGTCGGGTCGCGGCGCCGGGTCGCTGGTGCGCCGGGCCGCCGGATCGTCGGTTACGCGGGGCGGCGGGCCTCGTCGACGAGGAGGACGGGGATGCCGTCGCGGACCGGGTACGCCAGGCCGCAGTCCTGACCGGTGCAGACGAGCTCGGTGTCCTGCTCTTCCAGGGGGGAGTGGCAGGCCGGGCAGGCGAGGATCTCCAGGAGGCCGGCTTCGAGCGCCATGGGGGTTCCCTTCGGGGGCGGGCGTATGCGGATGTGCCTGGTCAGGGTACCGCCGGTGGGCGCGGGGCGGACGAGCTGTGGATGTTGAGCCCTGAACCGCTTCCGGGAGGGCGGACGGGAGCTCACGCCACCGCGGGGCGGCGGCCGGTACGCCGGGACCGGCCCGTGCGGGGCGGACCGCGCTCCCGCCCCGCACGGTCCCGGCCCCGCCCGCACGTTCTCGGTCCCGCCCGGTCTCAGCCCCGGATGATCGCCAGGGCCTCGTCGCGCACCCTGGCCATCGTCGCCTCGTCGCGGGCCTCCGCGTTCAGGCGGAGGAGCGGTTCGGTGTTGGAGGGGCGGACGTTGAACCACCAGTCGGCGGAAGTGACGGTGAGGCCGTCCAGTTCGTCCAGGGTGACGCCCTCGCGGCCCTCGTACGCGGCCCGGACCGCGGCGAGGCGGGCGGTCTGGTCGTCGACGGTGGAGTTGATCTCGCCCGAGCCGGCGTAGCGGTCGTACTGGGCGACCAGGGCGGACAGGGTGCCCTGCTGGCCGCCGAGGGCGGCGAGGACGTGCAGGGCGGCCAGCATGCCCGTGTCGGCGTTCCAGAAGTCGCGGAAGTAGTAGTGCGCGGAGTGCTCGCCGCCGAAGAGGGCGCCGGTCCTCGCCATTTCGGCCTTGATGAAGGAGTGGCCCACGCGGGTGCGGGCGGGGGTGCCGCCGTTCTCCCGCACGACCTCGGGCACCGACCAGGAGGTGATCAGGTTGTGGATGACCGTGCCCCTGCCGCCGTTCCTGGCCAGCTCGCGGGAGGCCACCAGAGCGGTGATCGCGGACGGGGGGACCGGCTCGCCCCGCTCGTCGACGACGAAGCAGCGGTCGGCGTCGCCGTCGAAGGCGAGACCGAGGTCGGCGTCCTCCTCGCGGACCCGCTTCTGCAGGTCGACGAGGTTGGCCGGGTCGAGGGGGTTGGCCTCGTGGTGGGGGAAGGTGCCGTCGAGTTCGAAGTACATCGGGACGAGGGCGAGCGGCAGGCCGGCGAAGACCGTCGGGACGGTGTGCCCGCCCATGCCGTTGCCCGCGTCGACGACGACCTTCAGGGGGCGGACGGAGGTCAGGTCGACGAGCGAGCGCAGGTGTGCCGCGTAGTCGTCCAGCGTGTCGCGCCGGGTGACCGTCCCCGTCGCGGCCGCCGGCTTCGGGGCGCCCGACTCGCTCCACCGCTCGACGAGTTCGCGGATCTCGGCCAGACCGGTGTCCTGGCCGACCGGGGCGGCGCCCGCGCGGCACAGCTTGATGCCGTTGTACCGCGCCGGGTTGTGGGAGGCGGTGAACATCGCGCCCGGCAGGTCCAGCGCGCCCGAGGCGTAGTAGAGCTGGTCGGTGGAGCACAGGCCGATCTCGGTCACGTCGGCGCCCTGGGCCGCCGCACCGCGGGCGAAGGCGCCCGACAGGCCCGGGGACGAGGGCCGCATGTCGTGCCCGGTGACGATCGCGCCCGCGCCGGTCACCCGGACGAAGGCGGCGCCGAAGAGCTCGGCCAGGGACTCGTCCCACTGGTCGGGAACGATCCCGCGCACGTCGTACGCCTTCACGATCTGAGACAGATCAGCAGCCACGGCCAACCCTTCCGAAAGTCCTGTCGGTCCCCACAAACTACCCGTAGCCCCCCGCAGGGGATGACGCTCCTCCGGGACCCCCGGGCGGGGGCCCGGACGGGGGTCCCGGACGGGGGTCCCGGACGGGGCCCGGTTCGAGGCATCGGGCCGGTCACGGGTCGGGGTTCACGGGCTGCGGGACATGGGCCACGGGACACGGGCTGCGGGACACGGGCTGCGAAGCACGGGTCACGGCAGCATCCAGCCGAGCACCGCCGTGCTCTGCCCCACCACGATCAGGCACATCACCAGCAGCAGGCCGAGGCTCCAGGGCAGTACCTTGCGCAGCAAGTCCCCCTCACGGCCCGCCAGTCCGACGGCCGCACAGGCGATGGTGAGGTTCTGCGGCGAGATCATCTTGCCGAGGACACCGCCGGAGCTGTTCGCCGAGGCGAGCAGCTCCGGTGACAGCCCGGACTGCCGCGCGGCGGTCACCTGGAGGGCTCCGAAGAGGGCGTTGGCGGAGGTGTCCGATCCGGTCACCGCGACACCGAACCAGCCCAGCACCGGTGACAGGAACGCGAGTCCGGCCCCCGCCGCCGCCACGAAGTGGCCGATCGTGGCCGCCTGGCCGGAGAGGTTCATCACGTAGGCGAGCGCCAGCACGGAGGTCACCGTGAGGATCGCGAACCGCAGTTCGCGCACCGTCGCCAGCCACTCCTCGACCGCCACGCGCGCGTGCAGGCCGATCACGGCCGCCGTGCACACCCCGGCGAACAGGACGAGGGTGCCGCCGGTGGAGACGATCGGCCAGGTGAACACGTTGCCGCCGACGGGTTCCCCGTCCGGTCCGGCGACGTCCAGGAACGGCCAGTCGTAGGTCTGGGTGGCGCCGGCGAGCCAGTCCTTGACCGCCGGGATCTGCGCGACGGAGAAGACCGCCACGATCAGCGCGTAGGGGGCGTAGGCGCGCAGGACCTCCCCGCGCGGGTCCTCCTCGTCCAGTTCCTCGCTGCGCACACCGGTCAGCACGGAGGCGCGTACGGCCTCGGGGGCGGACACGCGCGCGTGCGGCACCGCGACCAGGGCGCCCGCGCCGGCCAGGGCGGCGCCGATGTCGGCGAGTTGCGCGGAGACGTAGTTGGACGCGGCGAACTGGGCGACGGCGAAGGCGGCTCCGCAGACCAGCGCGGGCACCCAGGTCTCCCGCAGCCCGCGCCGGCCGTCCACCAGCCAGACCAGCGCCAGCGGCACCACGAGGGCCAGCAGCGGGGTCTGGCGGCCGACCACGGACGCCACGGAGTCCAGGGGCAGCCCGGTGACCTGTGCGAGCGTGACGACCGGCGTGCCCATGGCCCCGAAGGCCACCGGCGCGGTGTTGGCGACCAGCGCGACGACGGCGGCGCGCACCGGATCGAAGCCGAGTGCCACGAGCATCACGGCGGAGATCGCGACGGGCGCCCCGAAGCCGGCGAGCGCCTCCAGCAGCGCGCCGAAGCAGAAGGCGACGACCAGCGCCTGGATCCGCGGATCGTCGGAGAGCCGGCCGAAGGAGCGGCGCAGGATGTCGAAGTGCCGGGTACGGACGGTCATCCGGTACACCCACAGGGCGTTCACGACGATCCACAGGATGGGGAAGAGGCCGAAGACGGCTCCCTGGGCGGCGCCGGAAACCGTCTGGCCCAGCGGCATCCCGTAGACGAGCCAGGCCACGAGGACGGCGCCCAGCAGGCCGATCAGGCCCGCCAGGTGCGCCTTCATGCGGACCCCGCCGAGCAGGACCAGGACGACCACGAGGGGTAAGGCCGCCACGAGGGCGGAGAGGCCCAGTGAGCCGGCTACGGGTTCCAGTTGCTGGACGTACACGGACGCCTCCCGAATTCCGCCATGCGAAAGCGATTTCTCGCAACCTTGGGAGGAATGGTCGTGTCCGCGACAAGTTCGCGTCAATGGGGATGCCGTGACCGGTGTGCGAGCGGAGGAGGACGGAACAGGCGGGGAAGCCGGTGGAAGGGAGGAGAGCGGAGGAAAAAGGGGGAGGGAGGAAGCGGCGCCGTCAGTTGTCCGGCGAGCGGAGCACCCTCAGGTGACCGCGGCGCGCGACCTCCATGGGATCGGCGGCACGCCCCCCGCCGGCGGCTCCCGCCGCCCGCTCCTGGGGCCGGGCCGCCTCGCGCACGGCGTTCGCCAGCGCTTCCAGGTCGTCCCCGCTGGGCTGGGCCGGGGCCGAGCCGTCGAGGAGGCGGACGACCTCCCAGCCGCGCGGCGCGGTGAGGCGCTCGGAGTGCTCGGCGCACAGGTCGTAGCAGTGGGGTTCGGCGTAGGTGGCGAGCGGGCCGAGGACCGCGGTCGAGTCGGCGTAGACGTACGTCAGCGTCGCGACGGCGGGACGGCCGCAAGCGGTGCGCGAACAGCGACGTACAGGGCTCACGATGTTGGACGGTACCGCACTCTTGAGCGGGCCGCGACGACTCTCCCCCAGGTCACTCCACCGTGTCGTGGCGTGAAACGTCCCACATACCCTTTTGGGCATACCTCGCCGACCTGCTCCGACACCCCCGTCCGGGACGCCGGACGATTCTGATTCCGGTCACCAGTTGGTACAAACACTGTCAAACGACTTGAGATCACCGGTCCTGGAGAGATATGGAATCGAGCCCAACCTTGGCTGGAATGGTCAGGTGATGACACGCCGTGCGGTACGGCCCGAAGGCGTGTGGGGACCGGGCGGGTGGGGTCGGCGCCGACTACCCTGCACAGTGATGGACAGCCCCGTGAC
>NZ_MSGP01000210.1 GCF_002078235.1 Streptomyces viridosporus | reverse complement strand
ACGGCGGCACGACACAGCACCGGGCGACCGTGTTGGCCAGCCGGCTGCCGTGGTCCTCGCGGACGAGGTGGAGGCAGACGTCCACCCCGGACGCGGCTCCGGCGGAGGTCAGGATCCGGCCGTCGTCGACGAAGAGGACGTCCGGGTCGAGTTCGACGTGCGGGTACATGCTCCGGAACAGCCCGGCGAGCTGCCAGTGCGTGGTCGCCCGCCGCCCGTCGAGCAGGCCGGCCGCGGCCAGTACGAAGGCGCCGGTGCAGATGGAGACGATGCGCGCCTCGGGGCGGACGCGCGCCAGGGCCGCCGCCACTCCGTCCGGCAGTCCACCGGTCACCCGGTCGGGTGAAACCGGTGCGATCACGACCGTGTCCGCCGTGGCCAGCACCTCGGGGCCGTGGTCGACGGTGATGCCGAAGTCGGCGTTGCTGCGCACCGGCAGGCCGTCGACGGTGCAGGTCAGCACCTCGTACCGACCGTCGGCGGCACCGAGGATCCGGGCGGGGATGCCCAGCTCGAAGGGGTAGACGCCGTCGAGGGCGAGGACCACGACCCGTTCGGGGCGCCGTGCCGGGCGCTTCGTCCGCTGCATGGCACGATCCTATCGGATGGTGACCTTCCTGCCACTGTCCGATCGGCGGGCGGTCCGGCAGGCTGAACGGCATGAGCAACGACAACACGATGCGAGCCATCGGCCAGGACGTCCTCGGCGGTCCCGAGGTGCTGAAGGAAGTGCGGCTCCCGCGTCCGGCTCCGCGCCCGAACGAGATCCTGGTCCGGGTGCGGGCCGCCGGGGTCAACCCCACCGACTGGAAGCACCGCGAGACGGGCGGCTTCCTCGGCGAACCGCCGTTCGTGCTCGGCTGGGACGTCTCCGGAGTGGTGGAGGAGGTGGGCATCGGTGTCGCCCTGTTCCAGCCCGGCGACGAGGTCTTCGGCATGCTGCCCTACCCGTTCGGCCACGGCTCGCACGCCGAGTACGTGACCGCCCCGGCCCGCGCCTTCGCCCGGAAGCCGGCCGGTGTCGACCACATCCGAGCCGGCGCGCTCCCGCTGGTCTCGCTCACCGCCTGGCAGGCCCTGGTGGAGCGGGCCGACCTGCGGCCGGGACAACGGGTGCTGGTCCACGCGGCGGCCGGCGGGGTCGGGCACGTGGCCGTGCAGATCGCGAAGGCGCGCGGCGCGTACGTGATCGGTACGGCGAGCGCGGGCAAGCACGACTTCCTGCGCGGCATCGGCGTGGACGAGCCGGTCGACTACCGGGAGACGGACTTCGCCGAGACGGTGAAGGACGTCGACGTCGTACTGGACACGATCGGTGGCGACTACGCGCTGCGCTCCCTGCGCGTGCTGCGCCCGGGCGGGATCGTGGTGTCGATCCTGCCGGTGGGGTCCCCGGAGTTCCACGAGGAGGCCGAGCGGCTCGGGGTCCGGGCGGTGCGGATGCTGGTGGACGCCGACCACACCGGTATGCAGGCGATCGCCGAACTGGTCGAGGCGGGCAAGCTGCGCGCCACGATCGCCGACACGTTCCCCCTCGCCGACGCCGCCGAGGCCCACCGCCGGGGCGATACCGGCCGGACCACGGGGAAGCTGGTCCTGGTCGTCGACTGACCGTCCTCCGGGAGCGCGCACGGGCGGGGTTCGACCGCCCGTGCGCGTGACCGCGCCGTGCGCACCTTCCGCAAGAACCTGGAAAGAACTCGGTCGCAATTCGAAGACATATGTCAATCGAACATGCTCAAATTCAGTCGATCGAGGGTAACTTGCAGGGCGGGGAACGGTGTTGGAGCCGGTCCCGCCCCGTGCACGGAGCAGGCTGGAGGCGATGGCGTCGTGCGGTACGAACCTGCACCGCTGACCCGGCATCTGCGCGTCCACCAGGACCGGGGACACACGGTGCTGGAGTTCCGCGGTGAGATCGACATCGCCGCGGCCGAGGAGATCGTCCCGCACCTGGACGCGGCGACGGCGGCCCCGGACGCCCGGATCGTGATCGACCTGACCCGGGTCGAGTTCTTCGACTGCTCCGGTCTGCGCCTGCTGTTCCGTGCCCGGCACCGGGTCCTGGCCGGCCACGGCCGGCTGCACCTGGTCTGCGCCCATCCGCTGACCCTGCGCATGCTGCGGATCACCGACCTGGCCCGTCTGCTCCCCCCGCACCCGACCCTGGACGCCGCCCTGGCCCAGCCCGGGGCCGCGTCGGGCCCGGTGTGACGGCCGGGAACCCTGCCCGGCGGGCAGCGCGGCGAACGGGGCCCTGACGGACCCACCGTGGTGGAGGCACCGCACCACCCCGGCGGACACGGGGCGGTGGCCGGGATCCGCAGCTTCTCCGGCCGCGAACAGGCCGTGCGCGCATGCGCCTCCTCGTGCTTCCGGCGACGCCGTCCGTTCGTCAACGGCCTTGTCTGCACCGCTCATTGAGGGGCATCCGGACAGGAGGAAGGAGGGCTGCCGCCATGACGACCCCCGCCAAGCGCCTCCCCGCCCGCGTACCGGGCTGGGGGAAGGCGCTGATCGCGACGGTGCTGCTGCTCGCCGTGCTGTTCGCCGGAATCCGGCTGAGCGTGCTGCCGGGCCTGAAGGACCTCTTCGGCACGGAGACCCACGACCGCTCCGGCCCCGCGCTGCTGGAGTCCATCCAGGACATCAGCCGTTACGACGCGGCCTCGGGGAACTTCCAGGTCGTGGTGGACCTGGAGAAGGACGCCAAGTTCCTGCCCGACGCGATCCGCGGCAGCCGAACCCTGTACGTGGGCGCGGGCACCGTGGACGCCTACGTCGACCTCGGCGGGCTGGGCGAGGACGACGTGCGGGTCGACGACGACCGTACGTCCGCCGTACTGCGGCTGCCCCACGCCCGTCTGGACACCCCGGCGCTGGACCCCGAACGCTCCTACGCCGTCTCCAAGCAGCGCGGGCTGCTCGACCGCATCGGCGACCTCTTCTCGGACAACCCGGGCAGCGAACAGGCCGTGCAGAAGCTCGCGGTGCGGCACATCGGCGACGCGGCGAAGGAGAGCGGGCTGACCGCCCGGGCCGAGACCAACACCACGGAGATGCTCGAGGGCCTGCTGCGCTCCCTGGGGTTCGAAGAGGTGCGGGTCACCTACGGCGACTGACCGGCTGGCCGACTTGTCACACGAGGAAGTAGAAGACTGGAGGATCCCATGGCCCGTGCCGCCCCACGTCCGCGCTCCCTGGCGCACCGGCGTCCCGCCCCGCCCGGGCGCGGGGCCGGGGAGGAGAGCGAGCGGCGTCCGCTCCCGCTGCCCCTGAGACTGCTGGCGATGCTGTGCGCCTTCGCGGTCATGGTCGTCTTCGCGGTGGTCCTGGCCCGGCTCACGCTGCAGCCCTCCCCCGCCTCGGAGGCGCTGACCCACACCAATCTGCACCCGGGCCGCTCGCTGCGGGCCTACCTCGACCAGCCCGCGCTGCGCGACGCCGTGCGCCAGGTGGGCGGCAACATTCTGCTCGGGGTGCCCTTCGGCGTCCTCGTGCCGGTCGTCGCACCGCGGACCCGCGGGTTCCTGCGGGTCCTCCTGCTGACCGCCGTCGTGATGCTGCTGGTGGAGTCCGCGCAGGGCGCCCTGGTGACGGGGCGTGCCTTCGACGTCGACGACGTCATCCTGAACACCTCCGGGGCGCTGATCGGCTACCTGCTCGTGGGGCGCCGGCTGAGCCGGGCCGTGCACGCGCGGAGGCCGAAGGAATGACCGCGGGCCGGTGCACGCCGCCGTCCCGTACCGCGCGGTACGGGACGGCGGGCGACCGCCCGAGGCCGTGTCCGGGGGACCAGGCCGGACGCGGTCTAGCGCACGGTCCAGGTGAACTTGTCCCCGCCCACCCAGCGGACCACGTCCGGGTCGTCCAGGTCGTGCACCGTGATCCCGAACGCGGCGGCGGCCTGCAGCACATCGGTGACGGCCTTGGCCTCGCCGACCACCTGTCCGTCGATCTCCACGATCCGGAACGGCGGCCTCCCAGGTTGTACCCCGAGCACCATGATCCGCGGGTACGACAGGTGCGGGCTCGCGCTTTCGGTCATGCTTCGAGGGTAGAGCGGGGGCCGCGGGGCCGCGCGAACACGGCGTCCACGCCCCGGGCCGCGCCGCCGGCCCGCCCCCTCAGGGCCGCCGCCAGTCGTCGCTCGTCAGGTGCGAGCCGGCCTGCGGCCCCATCCTGAGCATGCCGCCGTCCACGCTCCAGGACGCGCCGGTGACGTACGAGGAGTCCGGTCCGGCGAGGAAGGCGATGACGGCCGCGACCTCCCGCGCGTCCCCGGGCCGCCCGAGCGGGACGCCGGGACGGCTCTCGGTGTGCGGGTCGGTGTCCTCCTGGCCGGTCATGGGCGTGGCGATCTCGCCCGGGGCGACCGCGTTGACGGTGATGCCGTGCTCGGCGAGCTCCAGCGCCATCACCTGGGTGAGCAGCCCCAGACCGCCCTTGGCCGCGCAGTACGGCGCGGCGCCCACCCGGGGCTGGTGCTCGTGGACGGAGGTGACGTTGACGATGCGGCCTCCGTCGCCCTGCCGGATCATGCGCCGTGCCGCCTTCTGCCCGCACAGGAACGGGCCGATCAGGTCGACGTCGAGGACCTCCTGGACCTTCGCCGGCTCCAGTTCGAGGAAGGGCGTCATCGTGCCCGTGCCGGCGTTGTTGACCAGCACGTCGATACGGCCCAGCCGCTCGCCCAGCTCGTCCACGGCGTCCGCGGCCCCGGGCAGCCGGGTGAGGTCCATCTGCGCCACCTCCGCCCGCCGTCCGTGCGCCCTGACCTCCTCGGCCGTCCGCTCGGCGCCCTCGCGGTCGCTGTGCCAGGTGATGCCGACGTCCATGCCCGCGGCGGCCAGGCGTACGGCGGTGGCCCGGCCGATGCCGGAGTCGGCGCCGGTGATCACGGCGGCCCTGCTGCGGGGAGTGGCGGGTGCGGGCATGCGGTCCTCCTGGTCGGCACGGGACGGAACGACGCATCGCAGTACCCGGGCGCGTACCGGGCAAACCGCGCTCGGGCCGTACGGCCGTACGTTCCCCGGGGAACCCCGGGACGAGGCGGCGGCGAGGAGCCCGTCGGGGCGGCGGGCCGGGAGCGGGCGGTGCCCTCCGGCGTGGGCGGCGGCCGGAGTGGTACTCGTACGGCCCACCGGGAGACGAAAGGACCACAGATGGAACGGGCTGCCGTGTTCGACGTCGACGGCACTCTCGTCGACACCAACCACCTGCACGTGACGGCGTGGTGGGAGGCCTTCCGGCAGGCGGGCCACCGGGTGCCCATGCACGCCGTCCACCGGGCCGTGGGCCTGCCCTCCTCCGACCTCGTCGCCCGTCTGCTGGGCGAGGACCGGGACAAGGACCGCGACGGGGAGCTGAGCGCCGCGCACAAGGCACTGTACGGGCAGTACTTCGACCGGCTGCCCGCGCTGCCGGACGCCGGCCGGCTGCTCGGCCGGCTGCACCGGGACGGCTGGCGGGTCGTGCTCGCCACCTCGGCCAGCGGTGCCGAGCTGAGCGCGCTGCGCCGGGCGATCGACGCGGACGAGGCGATCACCGCCACCGCGAGCGCCGACGACGTCGAGGAGGGCAAACCCGCGGCGGAGCCCGTCGAGCACGCCCTGGAGCTCGCCGGAGTGTCCGCGGAGCACGCGGTGTTCGTCGGCGACACCGTGTGGGACATGCGGGCGGGCAGCCGCGCCGGGGTGCGCTGCGTGGGCGTGCTGTGCGGCGGCATTCCGCGCGCCGACCTGGTGGAGGCCGGCGCGGACACGGTCTACGACGACCCGGCCCATCTGCTGGCGTCCCTGCCGGACAGCCCCCTGGCGTGAGGCCGACGGAACGTGGATCACGGGGCATGAGGCCCCGCACGACCGGGATACCCGCAGCGCATGACGTATGTGAGGGATGAGATGCGGCCGGGGGACGCCACCGGGCGGGCGGCCCCGGTGTCACGGGTGGCGGACGCCGTACGGCGGGACGCGCTGGCCTTCGGCCGGGCGGCGCGCGCCGCCTGGAAGGGGCCCGGGCGGGAGCGGGACCTGCTCGTCCAGTCGCTGAAGGCCGCCGCGGCGGCCCTGCTCGCCTGGCTGGTGGCGCAGGTCTGGCTCGGCGACCCGATGGCCCTGATGGCGCCCTGGGTGGCGCTGGTCCTGGTCCAGGCCACCGTGTACAGCTCCCTGGTGCAGGCGGCGCGCCAGTTCGCCGCGATCTGCATCGGGGCCCTGGTCGCCTCGGGAGCCCAGGCCGTCACCGACGACACGACGGGCGCCCTGGCCGTGTCCGTGCCGGTGCTGATGCTGCTGTCGAACTGGCCCCGCTTCGGCGACCAGGGCATCTACGCCGCCACCACGGCGGTGTTCACGATCGCCTCGGGAACGGTGAGCGCCGTCGCCGTGGGACACCGGCTGGGGCAGGCGGCGCTCGGCGCCCTCATCGGCGTGGCCGTCAACGCGCTCGTCCTGCCGCCGATCCATCTGCGCGACGTGCGGGAGAACCTGGCGGCACTCGCCCGGGAGGCGGGTGACGTCCTGCGGGACGTCGCCGAGGACCTGCGCGGGGGCGAGTGGGACGCGCAGACCGCCGCCGACCGGCTCGGCGCCTCGATACGCCTGCAGCACCGCGTGGAGGCGTTGCGCTCGGCACGCGGCTGGAGCAAGGAGAGCCTGCGGCTGACGTCGGGCGCGCTGCGCGCCCTGCACCGGGCGCCGACCGCGGCCCTGCCGCCGGAGGACGAGGACGAGCGGTTCGGCCGCGTCACCGGGCACGTCACGGCGCTCACCCGCACCCTGGCGGTGGCCGCCGACGAGAACCGCACCCCCACCCCGCCCGACGCGGCCGTCCTGCGCTGCTACGCCGAACTGCTGGACCTGCTCGGCGACACCTGCCACGCGGAGGCCGACCGCCTGCTGGACGGCGGCGGGCCGCCGGACCCCCGCCTGGACGAGCGGACCGAGGCGGTGATGCGGGAGCTCCACGAGAAGGTCCAGGAGGGGCTGCGCGAACAGGCCGGACGGAGCGGGCCGGGCGCCGCGCGGACGGCCGTCCTGGGCACGCTGCTGCTCCAGGCGGAGAACCTCTGGGCCGAGCTCGACCCCGACCCGCGGGACGAGTGACGCACATCACCCCAAAAGGGGCCGAACCGTGGAACACCCGGGGGTGGTCCCCCGTTGAACAAGCCGTGGGTGCGGATGGGACAGTGTCCCCGGGCCTCACCTTTCGCCCACAGGGAAGATCGTTCGGCTGAAGCCCTGTGGAGCCTTTCGCCGAGAGGCGACCGCCATCCGCACCCACCCCATGACCGCCCCGGCCGTGATCCCCCCGTCACGGCCGGGGCTTCCTTTTTGCGCCGCGGCGGGAGGGGTACCCGGTGCGCTCCGCCGAAGCACGCGGCCGAGAGGAGCACGAGGTGAGCAGCGGAACGGGCATGAGGGTCGTCGTCACGGGCGCCACCGGCAACGTCGGGACCAGCGTGGTGCGCGTGCTCTCGGAGGATCCGGAGATCGGGTCGATACGGGGGCTGGCCCGGCGGATCCCCGAGTGGTCGCCACCGAGGACGGAGTGGTCGGCGGTGGATCTGGCCTCGCGGCGGTTCGACCTCGTCGAGGAGTTCGCGGGCGCCGACGCGGTGATCCACCTCGCCTGGGCGTTCCAGCCGACGCACGATCCGGCGACCACCTGGCGCACCAATGTGCTCGGCAGCATCCGGGTGTTCGACGCGGTGGCGGAGGCACGGGTGCCCGCGCTGGTGCACGCCTCGTCGGTCGGGGCGTACTCGCCCGGCCCGAAGGACCACGCGGTGACCGAGTCGTGGCCGACGCACGGCTGGCCGGACGCCGCGTACTGCCGCGAGAAGGCCTATCTGGAACGGGCCCTGGACACGTTCGAGCGCGACCACCCGGAAACGCGGGTGGTACGGATGCGGCCCGCGTTCCTCCTCAAGCGGGAGTCGGCGAGCGAGCAGCGCCGTATCTTCGGCGGGCGTTTCCTGCCGGGCCCGCTGGCGCGGCCCGACCTGCTGCCCTTCCTCCCCGACGTCCCGGGGCTGCGGGTGCAGGCGCTGCACACCGACGACGCGGCGGAGGCCTACCGGCTGGCGGTGCTGTCCCCCGGCGCCCGGGACGCCTACAACCTCGCCGCCGACCCGCCGGTCGACGCGGAACTGCTCGGCGAGATGCTCGGCACCCGCCGTGTCAGGCTGCCGCGCACCGCGGCCCGCTCGGCGATCGCCGCCGCCTGGGGGCTGCATCTGCTGCCCGCCTCCCCGCACCTGTTCGACGCCGTGCTGCGGCTGCCGCTGATGGACTCCACGCGTGCGCGCACCGAACTGGGCTGGCAGCCCACGCGTACGGCCACCGAGGTGGTGGAGGAGTTCCTGCAGGGCGTGCGGGAGGGCGCGGGGGCACCCACGGAGCCGATGCGCGGGCGCAAGGTGGGCTGACGCCCCGGCTCCGTGGCCCTCCCGTCGGCCGGATCATGCCGACGACTCGTCCGGTACGGGCTGCTCCGGGTTGCCGGAGGCCGAGTGCGGGGCTCCCCGCCGGCCCGTGCCGGCCTCGTCGGTGTCGGGGACGTCGGTGTCGGGGACGTCGGACTCCGACGACTCCGACGGCTCGGCGGGCTCGCCGGACGCCTTCTCGCTCTCCCGTTCCGCGGCGGCGGGCGCGACCTCCCAGGGGTCCTCGCCGGCGCCGGCCTGCTGGTCGGGCAGGTCGCGGGGGATGCCCGCGCCGTTCTCGCCCGGTCCTTCGAGGCGGTGATCGGTCACGGCGACTCCCTTCGTTCGTACGCGTCGCGCGTAGGCGGCCATGGCGAGTACCTCCCCCCGTGACCGGCGAAACCTCAGCGCGGCACCCGCTCCTGGAGTGCCGTGCGCCAGGCGGGTGGCGGGGACTCGGGGTCCGGGTCGGGGCGCCGTCCGCCCCGGGCGAAGAAGTCGGCGAGCGGCAGGATCGCGGCGCCGACGGTCACCGCGTCGGGCCCCAGGCGGCCCAGCTCGATCGTCACCTTCCCGGCCGGGTGGCGCAGCGCGTACGACAGGGCGTGCCTGCGCACGGCGGGCAGGAAGCGGGAGCCGAGCTGGAGGCCGGCCCAGCCGCCCATGAGGATGCGCTCCGGCTGGAAGAGGTTGATCAGGTCGGACAGGCCCGCCCCCAGGTACTCGGCGGTCTCCTCCAGCACGGCGAGGGCGACCGGATCGGCGGCGGTGCCGTCCGGCGGGTAGGCGGCGGCGAGCATCGCGGTCAGCGCCGTCTCCTCGTCGGCGGCCCCGGGCACGCTGCCGCCCTCCTCGCGCCACCGGGCGAGCAGCGACTCGGCACCGGCGTACGCCTCCAGGCAGCCGAGCGCACCGCACCGGCAGCGGCGCCCGCGCACGCGCACGGTCAGGTGTCCCCATTCGACCGCCCGGCCGTGTTCCGCCTCGGGGGTGACGAGGCAGGCGCCGACGCCGGAGCCGAAGAGCACCACGAGGGCGTTGCGGGCGCCGCGTCCGGCACCGAACCACATCTCGGCCTGGCCGAGGGTCTTGGCCCCGTTGTCGATGAAGTAGGGCACCGTGCCCGGCAGCGGGGATCCGTCGCGCAGCAGGGACTCCAGGGGGATCGCGTCCCAGCCGATGGTCTGCCCGTGCACGACGGCGCCCCGGTCGCAGGTGCGCTCGACGATGCCGGGGACACCGATGCCGACGCCGAGGAGCCGCTCGGGGGCGAGGCCGGCGGCGGCGAGCACCTCGGCGATGCCGGAGCGGATGTGGTCGACGATGACCTCGACCTCGTAGCGCTGCTGCTCCAGCGGGCGCTCGGTGCGGGCGAGTTCGGTGAGGGTCAGGTCGAACAGTTCGACGCGCACCCGCGTCTCGCCCACGTCGACGCCGATCATGTGGCCGCTCTCCGGCGCCACCCGCAGCAGGGTGCGGGGACGTCCGCCGTCGGAGTCGACGCTGCCGGCCTCCTCGACCAGGCCGTCGGCGACGAGGTCGGCGACGACGTTGCTCACGGACCCGGAGCTGAGCCCGGTCGCCGGACCGAGCTCGAAGCGGCTGAGCGGGCCGTCGAAGTAGAGCCGCTGCAGCACGGCCGTACGGTTGGCCCGTCTGAGGTCGCGCACCGTGCGCCCGCTCCGCCCCGCCATGTGGCTCCTTCCGAAACCCTGTCCGACCTGCAACATACCGTCGCGGACCGATCGGGCGCGACTTCCCTCCCCACTTATTTCACGATGTGAACTAACAGGGCTCGCCCCTGTCGCCCCACGCGGTCCCGGATTCCGGGGCGGCGGTGCCGAGGATGTCGCCCGGCCACCGCCGGCACGCTCCGGGCCCGCGCCCGATGGTCACCCCTCACCGGCACCCCTCCCCCTCGGTCGCTGCGCTCCGGGGCGCGGAAGGCACCCTACGCCCGCGGTGCGGGGCCCCCGGAAAACCGCTGGCCCCCCTTCTCGCGAAAAATCTACTCTGGCCGGAAACCTGGATCCCTCAGGTTGTGCAGGACCATGCCGGGAGTACCCATGAAACCGCTGACCGAGCGGGACATCCGTTCCTCGTTCATCAACTGCTCGAAGGGCGAGGCCAAGCGCCTGGCCGTCCCGCGTGATCCGGGTGAGCTCCCCTGGGAGGATCTGGACTTCCTGGGCTGGCGTGATCCGGGCGCGCCCGACCGGAGCTATCTCGTCACCGAGCGCGGGGACCGCCTCGTCGGGGTGGCCATGCGGTTCCAGCCCGGCCGCCGCGGCTTCCTGCACCGCAGCATGTGCTCGCTGTGCCTGACGACCCATCCGCGCGGCGGCGTCTCGCTGATGACCGCCCGCAAGGCGGGCCCGGCCGGCCGCGAGGGCAACTCGGTCGGCGCCTACATGTGCACCGACCTCGCCTGCTCCCTCTACCTGCGCGGCAAGAAGGTCCCGGAGACCGGGGCCCGCTTCGAGGAGAGCCTCACCCTGGAGGAGCAGATCGCCCGCATGCGGGACAACCTGTTCGCCTTCCTCGACAAGCTGTAGGCCCGCCCGGTGCCGCCGGAAGGGCCCTAGCGGTCCAGCATCCGGGCGGCCCGCACCTCGTGGAGGTGGATCAGGACGTCGTGGCCGCGGGCCAGGGCGACCTCGTAGGGGCCGTCCGGGTAGTCGGTGCCTATCCGCCGGGTCGGCCGGGCCCGGCCCAGCCACGCGTCGGCCGGTGCGCCGACGGTCCGCAGGTCGACCGCGTAGGCGCGATGACGGACCCGGTCGAGGAGGTGCTCGTTGCTCCCCGGGCCCGCGGGCCCCAGGGTCCAGCGCCGGACGGCGCCGTCCGGACCGGTGGCGTTGAACGAGCCCCGGCCGAAGGACAGACCGACGCTGACGTAGCCCGGGCCGAGGCGGTCGCGCAGGTACGCGCCCTGCACCTTCGGGTAGTGGACGGGGTCGGCCGACACGTAGCCGAGGTGGTCGTTGTGCGCGGACACCACGGCCTTGGTGCCGGTGTGCCGCTGCCACCAGACGACGTTGGCGGCCATGGCCTCGTCCCGGTGGCGCATGGCCTCGGCGACCTGCTCGGGCGAGGTGAAGTCGAAGGCGTACTGGCGGGCGGTGCGGTCGATCGCCCGCGCGTGCTGCACCGCCCAGGCGTGCGCCTCCCGGTCCTCCCCCGGCCCCCGTGCCCGCAGCAGCCGCAGCGCCTCGCCCGTGCGGTCCGCCTTCTCCCGGCGTTCGGCGTACGGCTCGTCCAGGTACCGCTCGATGTACTCCCCGGTGGCCACGTCCGGCCGCAGCCCCCGGTACAGCTCGGCGAAGCGGGCCGAGAGCCCCGGATGGTGCTCGGCCACGTGCGCGGTGACCCGGTCGTACAGTTCGGGTCCGGTCCAGGCGGTGTCGTCGCCCACGAACCGCACGGGATCGTCGGGGTGGCGCACGTTGTACGCGCGCATCCACTCGATGAGCCGCAGGTGGTCCGTGGTGTTCCACCAGCGGTAGTCCCGCTGGAACTCCTCGCGCATGATGCGCCGGGGGTCCCCCTCGCCGTGCACGACGTACGCGTCGAGGCGCAGGCCGGTGCTCCAGGGCGCCTCCAGGACGAAGGTGCGGAACCCCTTCTCCTCGACGAGCCGGCGGAAGACCCTGTCCTTGAGGGCGAAGAAGTCGTGTGAGCCGTGGGTGGCCTCGCCCAGGCCGACCACGCGCGCGTCGCCGACCATGCGGTCGAGCGGGCGCAGGTCGCGGGTGTCGCCGCCCGGCTCGACGGAGCGCAGCGGGTGCGCGGCGCGGTCGAGCGCGGCGACGACCGCCGGGGGCGCCTCCTCGCCGGGGGCGGCACGGGCGGACGCCACCGCGGGAGGGGGCGGCGCCGTGGCGCCGGACGGCGCTCCGGGAGCGGCCGCGGCGCCCGCCGTCACCGCGCCGAGCGCGGCACAGGTGAGGAACAGGGCCGGAACGGTTCGGGTCCGGTGTCGTTTCATGGGGCAAGGCTTTCCTGCCGCGCCGCCCCGCACCATCCGGCCCGCCTCAGTCCTCACCTGCGGAGAACCACGGGGTGCCCCGGGGGTTTTCCGCAGGGGCGGCGCGGATCCCCGGCCCCTCCCGGCTGTCCTCCGGCCGACTATCTTCGGCCACAAAAACGTTCGATGCGCCCGGGGAGGGGGAACCGTCCGGGGATGCAAGAGGTACGTGAGTGGACGGCGGCGGCCGTACGGTTCGTCAAACGGCGCAGGGACCCGGTGGTCGTGCAGACGCTGCGCTCGACCGCCGCGGCGACGGTCTCCTACGTGATCGCGGTGCGGCTGAGCCCGGAGGCCGCCCCGCTCACCGCGCCCCTGACCGCGCTGCTGGTCGTCCAGGTCACCCTGTACTCCACGCTCACCACCGGGGTGCGGCGGGTGAACGCCGTGGTGACCGGCGTCATCGTGGCCATCCTCTTCAGTCTCCTGGTGGGTCTGACCTGGTGGAGCCTGGGCCTGCTCATCCTGGCGTCGCTCCTGGTGGGCCGTCTCGTGCGGGTGGACGAGTTCGTTCCCGAGGTGGCGATCAGCGCGATGCTGGTGCTCGGGGTGACCGCCCACGGGGACCTCGCCTGGGCCCGGATCGTGGAGACGCTGATCGGAGCGATCGTCGGCATGGCGTTCAACCTGCTGCTGGCCCCGCCGGTCTGGGTGGAGGAGGCCGGTGAGTCGATCGGGGAACTGGCGCGGCGGATGAGGCAGTTGATGCTGCGGATCGGCGAGGAGGCGGCGGGCCGCCCGCCCTCGGAGCGGGCGACGGAGCGCCTGTACGAGGCCCGTCGCCTGGACCACGACATCAGCGAGGTGGACGCGGACCTCAGGCAGGCGGAGGACAGTCTGCGGCTCAATCCGCGGGTGCGCGAGGGCCTGCTGCACCGGGTGGTGCTGCGCACCGGGCTGGACACCCTGGAGATCTGCACGGTGGTGCTGCGGGTGCTGGCGCGCTCGCTGACCGACCTGACCAAGGAGCGCGAGCCGGAGCGGCTGTTCGAGCCGGAGACGGGCGCCGTCTTCGAGCAGCTGCTGTCCGAGGTGGCCGACGCCGTGGTCAGCTACTCGGTGCTGGTGACCACCAGCGTGAGCACGAGCGCCGAATCGGCGGAGGAGCGGCTCACCTCCGAGCTGCGGCAGGCCGGCGCCACCCGCGACAAACTGGCCCAGCTCCTCCTCGAGGACGTCCGGCGCTCCCCCCGCCAGTGGCAGCTGTACGGCGCGGTGCTGACCGAGATCAACCGCATCCTGGACGAGATGGACACCGAGCACCGCTCGCGCCGTCTGCTGGAGGAACTGGACCGCCACACCCGCGAGCAGCGCGAGCGGCGGCCCCGGCTCACCCGGCTGCTGGACCGGCTGCGCGCGTCGAAACGGCCGCGCCGCAAGCGCCGCGACGCCTCCCGTCGTTCTCCGTGACGGAGCCGGCCGGGGGCCGGGGCGGAGGGCGACCGGTGGCCCGCGGGCGCGCCCCCTGCTTGCGTCCGGTGGGTGATCGACGCCAGGGTGGCCGGACGACCGGACGCGCGACGACCCGAGGTGCGTGGATGAGCAGGGCCGACTGGAGCAGGCGCCGTTTCGTCGGTGCCCTCGCGGGAACGGCCGCCGCGGCGGCGCTCCCCGCGTGCGACGAGGACACGCCGACGGATCCACCGGCGGACCCACCGACGGACCCGAGGGCGACGGGGACGAGCACGGGCCCGCAGCGCGGGAGCGAACCGCCCTCCGGGCCGCGGCCGCTCTACCTCGGCACCTACACCTCGGCCGACGGCGGCGGCAAGGGCATCGCAACGGCCACGTACGACAGCGCGACGGGGCGGATCGAGGGAACCGGCGTCCTCACCGGCGTCGGCGACCCGTCGTATCTCGCGGTGCACCCCGACGGCCGGACGCTGTACGCGGTGAACGAGCGCGAGGACGGCGCGGTGACCGCCGTCCGGCTGTCCGACCGGAGGGTCCTGGGCAGCCGGAGCACCGGCGGCGCGGGCCCCTGCCACCTGTCGGTGCATCCGGGCGGCCGCTGGCTGCTGAGCGCGCACTACGGCTCGGGGAGCGTGGCCGTGCACCCCATCGACGCCTCGGGGGCGCTCGAGGAGCGCACCGAGCTGGTCACCCACTCCGCCCCGCCGCCCGGGCCGGGGCAACAGGGCCCGCACGCCCACCAGTTCGTCACCGGCCCGGACGGAGGGCACGTCCTCGCCGTCGACCTGGGCACGGACACCGTCTACACGTACCGGCTCGACGAGGAGGCCGGCACGCTCACCGAGGCGGCACGGGCGAGCACCCGGCCCGGCGCCGGTCCGCGCCACCTCACCTTCCACCCCGGGGGCCGGTACGCCTACCTCGCCAACGAGGTCGACGACACCGTCGCGGTGTGCGCGTACGATCCCGGCTCGGGACGGCTGAGGATCGGCGAGGCGCAGTCCACGGGCACGGGTTCCGCCGTCAGTCACCCGGCGCAGATCCTGGTGACCGGGAACGGCCGGTACGCCTATCTCGCCAACCGCGGTCACAACAGCCTCACCCGTTACGCCGTCGAGGCGGACGGCGCCCGGCTGAGGCTGCTGGACACCGTGCCGGTGGGCGGTGACTTCCCGCGCCAGATCGCCTTCTCCCCCGACGGCGCGCTGCTGTTCGCGGCGAACCAGAGGTCGGGCACCGTCAGCGTGTTCCACGTGGACGAGGACGGCGGTGGGCTGAGGTCCGCGGGCGAGCCGTTCGCCTCACCCGTCGCGGTCTGCGCGCTGCCGCTGTAGGGGGCGGGGGCAGGACGCGGCGCTCGCCCGGGAGAGCAGCACGTGCATGCGTTCGGTGAGTTCGGCGACGTCGTCGGCGGGCGCGTGGAACGGCAGCCGTACGTCGCCGTCGGCGCGGACGCGTTCGATGCGCAGCGTCAGTCCGTGCCGGTCGACGGCGAGCGGCCGGACGCGGACCGCGCCCTGCAGGCTGCCGGGGTCGACCAGGCGGGTCAGCCGTTCGACCGCGTCGGCGTGGCAGTCGGCGAGATGGGTCAGCAGCCGGGCCTCGACGGCGGCGAGGGGGTCGGGGACGGTCGCGGCGAACTCGCCGGGGTCGACCGTCACCGCGCCGGACGGCCGGCGCAGCACCACCCGCGTGGGCCGGAGGAGGAGGTGGCCGTCCCGGACGGAGAACCAGCCGGCGAGCCACAGCCGGGCGCGGATCCTGTTGCGGACCGGGACGGGGGCGACGTCGGCGAACTCCAGCACGGCGGACGGTTCGCCGCGGGGCGCGCAGAGCGCGGCGGCGAGCAGAGCGCTGTCCTCGGGCACGTGCAGCAGCACGCGTCCGTCGTCGGTCACGGTGTGCGCGCCGACGAGCTCCTCCCGGGTGCCCTCGGCGGTCACCGCGCAGGACCACGCGGTGGTGAGCACCGAGCGGGCCCGTTCCGCCGCGTCGGGCGCGGCCGTCCGGCTCTGCCTGTCGTCACCCATCCCGAACCTCCTCTTAGGTAAGCCTTGCCTAACTTATCGGAGATCGAGGTGCGCGCCAACCGGGTGACGTGATCTGTACGAGACCTTTCGGTCAGTCCGCGAGAACGCCCAGCAGGGCGCGGGCGCACAGGTCGCGCACCTGCTCCCGCTCCAGCGTCGGGCCGCGCAGCCACTCCAGGCAGACGGCGGTGGTGAAGGCCAGCCAGCCGCGCACGGCGAGGCGGGTGTCCGGCCGCGCCCCGAGGGCCGGGCCGAACTCGGGGTCCTCGGCCAGGGCCGCCAGGATCTGCCGCTCCTGCGCGGCGAGCGCCCGCCGGTAGAGCCGGCGCACCTCCCGGTCCCCCGCCGCGTCGGCGCGGTGGAGGGCGCGGTAGCCGTGCGCGTGGGCCTCGACGTACGACAGGTAGGCGTCCAGACCCGCCGCGAGCCGTTCGCGCACCGGGACGCCGGGGACCCCCGCCGTCATGCGCAGCATCCGCTCGCTCTCGCGCTCCACGACCGCCGCGAAGAAGTCCCGTTTGGTCGGGAAGTAGTGGTAGAGCAGCCCCCGCGAGACCCCGGCGATCTCGGCGACCCGCTCGATCCACACGTCGTCGTAGGGGCTCTCCGAGAACAGCCGCGCACCGACCGACAGAAGCTGCTCCCTGCGCTCCCCGGTGCTGAGCCGACGGCGTGTGCGCCCGCCCTGGTTCACGGCCATCCCCGCACTGTACTTGACGCCGGTTCAGCGGCGGGACCAGACTGGGTCGCCTTATTGAACCCACATACAACACGTCGCAATCGCTCGCCGGACCGAAGGGGATCGCGCCATGGCGGAGACGACGACACCCGGCGGGCCGCCGACGGGGTTCCGCAGCGCCGAGCTGGGCTGGCCCGAACTGCACCGCATTCCGCACCCGCCGTACCGTCTCCCGCTGGTCGGCGATGTGCTCGGGGCGAGCCGGAGCACGCCCGTGCAGGACTCCCTGAAGTACGCCCGCCGCCTGGGTCCGATCTTCCGGCGGAGCGCCTTCGGCAAGGAGTTCGTGTTCACCTGGGGCGTCGGCCTGGTGACCGACCTCGCCGACGAGACCCGGTTCGCCAAGCACGTCGGGCTGGGCGTCGCCAACCTGCGGCCGCTCGCGGGCGACGGGCTGTTCACCGCCTACAACCACGAGCCCAACTGGCAGCTGGCGCACGACGTGCTGGCCCCCGGCTTCCGCCGTGAGGCCATGGCGGGCTACCACCCGATGATGCTGGACGTGGCGGAGCGGCTGACGGACCACTGGGACCGCGCGGCGGCCGCCGGCCGGACGGTGGACGTGCCCGGTGACATGACCAGGCTGACCCTGGAGACGATCGCGCGCACCGGGTTCGGGCACGACTTCGGATCGTTCGAACGGTCCCGGCCGCACCCCTTCGTGACCGCGATGGTGGGCACCCTGACGTACGCGCAGCGGCTGAACAACGTGCCCGCGCCGCTGGCACCGCTGCTGCTGCGGCGCGCGAACCGCCGCAACACGGCCGACATCGACCGTCTGAACCGCATCGTCGACGAGGTGGTCCGGGCCCGGCGCGCCCACGGCGGCGGGGACGGGGACCTCCTGGACCGGATGCTGGACACCGCCCACCCGGAGACCGGCGAGCGGCTCTCGCCCGAGAACGTCCGGCGCCAGGTCATCACCTTCCTGGTCGCGGGTCACGAGACCACCTCGGGCGCCCTCTCCTTCGCCCTGCACTACCTCTCCCGGCACCCGGACGTCGCGGCCCGCGCCCGCGACGAGGTGGACCGCGTCTGGGGCACCGCGGCGGCGCCCGGCTACGAGCAGGTGGCCAGGCTGCGCTACGTCCGCCGGGTGCTGGACGAGTCGCTGCGGCTGTGGCCGACGGCGCCCGCCTTCGCCCGGGAGGCCGTCCGGGACACGGTGCTGGCCGGGGAGCACCCGATGCGGCGCGGCGCGTGGACGCTGGTGCTGACGCCGATGCTGCACCGGGACCCCGAGGTGTGGGGCGCGGACGCCGAGCGGTTCGACCCGGACCGCTTCGACGCCCGGGCGGTGCGGTCCCGCCCGCCGCACGTCTTCAAGCCGTTCGGGACGGGGGCACGGGCGTGCATCGGGCGGCAGTTCGCCCTGCACGAGGCGACCCTGGTGCTCGGGCTGCTGCTGCGCCGCTACGAGCTGCGCCCCGACCCGGGCTACCGGCTGCGCGTGACCGAGCGGCTCACGCTGATGCCCCAGGGGCTGCGGCTGCGCCCGGAGCGGCGCACGGCGCCCGCCGTGCCCCGGACCCGCCGGGCGGACGGCGACGCCGCGTCAGCCGCCCGCCGTCCAGTGCGCGGGGCGGGCGAGTGACTCCGGCAGCCTCGTACCGGCGCTCCCCCGGGCCGCGTCGAGCTGGGGCTGGGTGAGGAAGAACGCCCCGGTCAGGTCGGCGTCCGTGAGGTCGGCCCCCCGCAGATCGGCACCGATCAGGTCGGCGCCCCGCAGATCGGCTCCGGTGAGGTCGGCGGCGATGAGGTAGGCGCCGCGCAGACTGACCCCGCGCAGATCGGCGCCCTTGAGCCGGGCGCCCATCAGGTCGGCGTTCCGGCGGTCCCGGCGGCGCCCGCGCACCCCCGCCCGGGCCAGCTCGCTGGCCTTCAGCAGCAGTGCGCCGACCTCCTGCCGGTGGGCGGCCACGTCCAGCGCGGCCAGTTCCCCGGGGGTCCGCCGGGTGAACCGCTCGGTCTTCTCCAGCGCCCGGCGCAGTCCGGCGTGCACCGGACGGGCCGCGGGCAGGGTCAGCGCCTCGGTGAGGTACCACAGCAGCTCGTGCAACTGCCGTACGACCGGGAACACCTCGAACATCGCCCGGGCCCGCTCCGGCGGGCCGGCGCGCCAGTCCCGGCCGCCGAAGGTGACCTGCGAGACCTTCTGCCCCGCGCCGAAGCAGTCGTAGACCGTGCAGCCGGTGAAGCCCTCCTGCCTCAGGCGGGCGTGGATGCCGCACCGGTGGTCGTCCCGCAGGTTCCGGCACGGCGTCCCGGCGCCCTTGTCCACCGCGAAGTCGGCCGAGGCCGTGAACGGCAGGGCCACGCAGCACAGTCCGAAGCACCGTGCGCAGTCGCCGCGCAGTTCCGCCCGGTCGGCCCGCTGTTCCCGCTGTTCCCGCTGTTCCCGCATGGCGTTCAGCATACGGAACGGGAGGTCGGCGCCGGTTCGCCGCCCGGGTTCACGCCTCGTCGTCCGGCACCTCCAGGCGGGCCAGCCGCTCCGGGTCGGCCAGGATGTACAGGCCGGTGATGCGGCCGTCGGTGACGGTGACGGACATGACCGACCGGATGCGGCCCTCGACCACGCTGACCAGGCCGATCGCGTCGTTGACCAGGGCCATCCGCGCCGCCGCGGTGTACCGGGCGAACAGGAGCGCCGACTCGGCCACCGGCTTCGCTCCCCGGAGCGTCCTGGACCCGGCCGCGCCGCGGACCAGGGCGCCCGCGTCGGCCCGCAGGGCCACGTCCGGGTGGAGGACGGCGACCAGCGCCTCGAAGTCGCCGCCGCGTGCGGCGGCCATGAAGGCGTCGAGCGCCTCCCTCTGCCGGCCGGGGTCGGGCTCGGACGCGGGGGTGGCGTCCCGGACCCGTCGGCGGGCCCGGCCGGCGAGCTGCCGGGTGGCGGCCGCGGTGCGTCCCACGACCGGCGCGATGTCGTCGAAGGGCACGGCGAACATGTCGTGCAGGACGAACGCGAGCCGCTCGTCGGGCGCCAGCCGGTCCAGGACCACCAGCAGGGCCACGCCCACCGAGTCGGCGCGCAGCGCCTCCTGTTCCGGGTCGGTCCGGGGCAGGGGCCTGATCACCGGGTCGGGGACGAAGGTCTCGTCCATCGACTGCTCGCGGCGCGCGGTGCGCGACCGCAGCAGGTCCAGGCAGATGCGGCCGGTCACCGTGGTCAGCCAGCCGCCGAAATTGCCGATCTCTCCGGAGTCCGTCCGGCCCAGTCTCAGCCAGGCCTCCTGGACGGCGTCCTCCGCCTCGGTCAGCGATCCGAGCATGCGGTAGGCGACGGCCCGGAGATGGCCGCGGTGCTCCTCGAAGCGCTCCGCCAGCAGTTCCTCGTCGTTCACGCCGTCGCCCGGGGGAACAGCTCGAAGGCGACCGCGGGCCGGCCGCCGAACCGCCTGCCCGTCTCCTCGGCGCTCCGTGTCAGGAGGCCGCGCGCGTAGGCCTCCGGGTCCTCGTCGGTCAGCGCCTCGATGTAGGTCCGGTGCGCGAGCAGGGAGCGCACCGCCCGCTCCAGCCCGTCCGCGGCGTCCACGGCGTGCGTGGGCGTGTCGGACCCGGCGACGGCGACCCAGCGGACCCCGTCCCACGGTTCGAGGCCCTGCTCGGTCAGCTCCGGGAAGATCCAGCGGTTGCCGGCGTCACCGGCCGCGTCGAGCACGGCACGGCCGACGGCCACGTGGTCGGGGGTGTTCCAGTAGGTGCCGTCCCAGGTGTCCCGGTGGTTCAGGGTGATCACCAGTTCGGGGCGGTGGCGGCGGATCGCGGCGGCGATGTCCCGGCGCAGGGCGGGGCCGTACTCGATCACCCCGTCCCGGTGGTCCAGGAACTCCACCGCCGACACGCCGACCACCGCCGCGCTCGCGATCTGCTCCCGCTCCCTGAGCGGGCCGCACTCCGCCGGTGCCAGGGGGGCGATGCCCGCCTCGCCGCGGGTCGCCAGGACGTAGGCGACCTCGCGGCCGGCGTCGGTCCAGGAGGCGACCGCCGCCGAGCAGCCGTACTCGAGGTCGTCCGGGTGGGCCACCACGGCCAGGGCGCGCTGCCAGTCGTCGGGCATCGGCGGGAGTTGACTGATCGTCGGCTCGGTCATGCCCGCAGACTAGCCCGCGGCACCGACGGCGCACCGGGGCCCGCCCCGCCCGGCTCAGACCTCGTCGCGCGCGAGGGCGAGCAGCCGGTCCAGGACGCGGGGGCCGCCGGCCCGGACGCCGTCGTGCTCGAACTCGTCGGTGACCCAGGTGCGCAGGCCCCGGATCGCGCGGGCGGTCTCGAGCGAGTGGGGCGTGTGGACGTACATGTCGTCGTGGTAGACGGCCGCCGCGGCCGGGACCTCGTTGACGGCGAGGCGGGCCGGGTCGTACAGCGGCGTCCAGTCGGTGCGGGCGGCGAGCAGTTCGGCGGTCTCGCGCAGCGGCCGCAGCGCGGGGTCGCAGTCGAACATCCAGGGGTGGATCGTCTCGCCGGTGAACAGCAGCGGTTCGTCGCCGGCGAGCGTCTTGGCCGCGTCGAACCGCGGGAACTCGGCGCGCACCCGCTCGGCCGACCAGGCGGTGGGGCGGGCGTCCTGGGCGTAGATCACCTCGTGGACGAGCGCGTAGAGCGGGTGGCCGGCGTACGACAGGAGGCCCTGGACCTGCTCCTGGAACGCGTCGGACAGCTCGGGCCCCGACGGGGTGCGGACGAAGGCGTCCTCGAGGAGGTGGTGCAGGCGGTGGCTGCCGTCGCCTCTGCCCAGGAGGATGCCCAGGGACTGGAATGCCTCGACGGTGAACCGGTAGCCGTTCGGCAGGACGACGTCGTGGGTGAGGAGGTGGTCGGCGATGCGGCGGGCGCGTTCGACGTCCTGCGGGTAGCGGGCGTAGTGGGCGGCGACCTTGCGCTCGACGCGCGGGTAGGCGGCCCGGTAGACGTCGTCGGCGTGGGCGTCCAGGGCGGGCAGTCCGCCGGTGACCAGGGCGGTGTCCAGGCCTTCGGGGGCCGTGGACAGGTAGGCGACGGTGCAGAAGCCGCCGAAGCTCTGGCCGAGGACGGTCCAGGGGGCGCCGCCGGTGACCTCCGGGCGGATCGCCTCGCAGTCGCGGACGATGGAGTCGGCGCGGAAGCGGGCGAGGTAGTCGGCCTGTTCGGCGGGGCCGCCGCGCAGCGGGAGCGTCTGCCGGTTGGCGGGGGTGGAGTGGCCGGTGCCGCGCTGGTCGAGGAGGAGCACGCGGTACTCCTCCAGTGCCCGGCCGAGCCAGGCCTGCTTCCCGATGAAACGATTCGCCCCGAAACCGGGACCGCCCTGGAGGTACAGCAGCCACGGCAGGTCCTTCTCCGCCTTGTCACCGGCGACGACCTCGCGCGCGTACAGCTCGACCGTCTCCCCCGAGGGGTCGTCGTGGTCGAGGGGCACGGTGAAGCGGCGGTCGGTGAGGACGACACCGGGCTGGCGGTAGCTGACGGACAACGGGGCTCCCGGGACGGACGGATTGTCGGATCGCGCCCCATTTCAGCACATGTTCGTCCGGCCGACGAGCCCGGGATCATGAAATCTTCCCTGGCCGACCGGTCAACGGGCGGACAGGCTGGAGCGGCGGACCACCAGTTCGGGGCTCAGGACGACCCGCCGGTGCTCGTGCGGCTCCGCCGCGGTCCCGGTCTCCGTCTCCTCCAGCAGCAGCTCCGCCGCCATGGCCCCCATGGTGACGGCGGGCTGCCGCACCGAGGTGAGCGGGACGGCCGCCGCGGCGGCGAACTCGATGTCGTCGTAACCGACGATCGCGAGGTCGTCGGGGACGCCGACCCCGGCCGCGTACATCGCCTGGAGCACGCCGAGGGCGAGCAGGTCGTTGGCGCAGAACACGGCGGTGGGGCGGTCGGTCAGACCGAGGAGGCGGGCACCGGCGTCCCGCCCCGCGGCGACGTCGAGGCGCTCGGTGGGCAGCTCGCGCAGGCGGTCCGGACCCAGTCCGGCCTCGGTGAGGGCGTTCAGGGCGCCGGTGCGGCGGTCGCGGACCTGGTTCAGGCCGGGCGGTCCGCTGACGTACGCGAGGGACCGGTGCCCCGCGTCGACGAGGTGCCGCACGGCCAGCGCGCCGCCCGCCACGTCGTCCACGGAGACCGAGCACTCGGTGGTGCCCTCGGCGACCCGGTCGACCAGCACGAAGGGGATGCCGTGGCGGCGGAAGGCCTCGATGTTGCGGCCGGTGGCGTCCGCCGGGGTGAGCAGCACGCCCCGGACCCGCTGCTCGGCGAAGAGGGAGAGGTACTCGGCCTCCTCGCTCGCGTCCTGGGCGCTGTTGCAGACCATCACGCCGAGGCCGGCTCGGCGCGCGGCGCGCTCGGCGCCGCGCGCCACGTCGACGAAGAAGGGGTTGCCCATGTCGAGGACGAGCAGGCCCATGATCCGGCTGCGGCCCGCCCGCAACTGGCGCGCGGACTCGCTGCGGACGTAACCGAGCCGGTCGATGGCGGACAGCACCCGTGCCCGGGTCTCGGCGGCGACCGTGTCCGGGCGGTTGATCACGTTGGAGACCGTGCCGACGGAGACTCCGGCGACGCGGGCGACGTCCTTGATACCCACCGACTGGGCCATCGGGCAGGGACCTCCAGAGGAGACGGGGCGGTCGGGGGGCCTTCACACATTACCGGCACGGTCTCCCGGGGCGGTTCCCGGCCGTGGGGGAGGATCGCGTACGCGTTGTCGTACCGGTCCAGGACCGGCCTGGTGCGCCGGCTGGGGTTCAGCGGGACGGGATCTCGGTCTTCCGCCGGGTGCCGGCGGCGGTCTTCCGGACGTGGAAGGCGCGGCCGCCCCGGGTGCGGCCGGTGCGGGTGACCGACGGCCCGGGGGCGGCGGCCCGGGCGGTGCCGGGGGCGGGGGCCGCCGCCGTGCCGAGGGGTGCTCCGGCCGGCCGGGTCCGTCGTCTCATCGCGGGGGCTCCGTCGTCAGGCGAGGTGGAAGACCTCGGTCAGCGGTTCCATCGCCTCGTCGGGACGGGCGCCGTCGAGGGACTCGAAGAAGGGGGCCATCTCGGCCTGCCAGCGGGCGTTGACCCCGGTGGCCTCCATGCCGGCCTTGGCGGCCTCGAAGTCCTCGGTCTCGAGGTAGCCGACGAGGAGGCCGTCGTCGCGCAGGAAGAGGGAGTAGTTGTGCCAGCCGGTGGCCGAGAGCGCCTCGCGCATCTCGGGCCACACGGCGGCGTGGCGTTCGCGGTACTCGGTGATCCTGTCCCGGCGGACCTTGAGCAGGAAACAGACGCGTCGCATGAGGTACCGCTCCTCGGTGGTGGGGGATCAGAAGTCGAAGTCGTCGATGTTCCCGGCGTCGAAGACGGTGGGCTTGCCCAGGTTGATCACGCCGTCCTCGCCGATGGTGTACTCGCCCATCGCGCCGGCCTCGAAGGTCTCGCCCTCCTTGCCGGTGATCTGCCCGGAGGCCAGGGCGACGGCGGTGCGCGCGGCCAGTTCGCCGAGCTTGGCCGGGTCCCAGAGCGCGAACGCCTCGACCGTGCCGTTCTTGACGTACTTGCGCATGTCGTTGGGGGTGCCGAGGCCGGTCAGCTTGACCTTGCCCTTGTACTTGGAGCCGGACAGGTACTGGGCGGCGGCCTTGATGCCGACGGTGGTCGGGGAGATGATCCCCTTGAGGTCCGGGTGCTTCTGGAGCAGGCCCTGGGTCTGCTGGAAGGACTGCTGGGCGTCGTCGTTGCCGTAGGCCACCTCGACCAGCTTCATGTCCTTGTACTTGGGGTCCTCGAGCTCGTCCTTCATGAACTCGATCCACGTGTTCTGGTTGGTCGCGGTCTGCGCGGCGGACAGGATCGCGATCTCGCCCTCGTGGTCGATCTGTTCGGCGAGCAGCTGCACCTCGGTGCGGCCCAGGTCCTCGGCGGACGCCTGGGAGACGAAGGCGTTGCGGCAGCCGGCGGTGGTGTCGGAGTCGTAGGTGACGACCTTGATGCCGTTCTTCATGGCCTGCTTGAGCGCGGTGCACAGGGCGCCGGGGTCCTGCGCGGACACCGCCATGGCGTCGACCTGCTGCTGGGTGAGCGTGTTGACGTAGGAGACCTGCCCGGCGGTGTCGGTGGCGCTGGAGGGGCCGGCCTCCTTGTAGGTGGAGCCCAGTTCCTTCAGGGCCTTCTCGCCGCCCTTGTCGGCGGTGGTGAAGTAGGGGTTGTTGACCTGCTTGGGCAGGAAGCCGACCGTCAGGCCCTTCCTGGTGGGCGCGTCGGGGTCGGCCTGGCCGGCCGCGGCCGCCGAGCCGCCGTCGTTCTTGACGTCCTCCTTGGTGGTGCCGCCGCAGGCGGTGGCGGCGAGGGCGAGCGAGGTGACGGCGGCGAGGGCCGCGCAGGTGCGGCTCAGGGATGCCTTGCGCATGGTGGGTTCCTCAGAGGGGCGTAGAAGGGCTTCAGGGGATCGGAGCGGGTGCCTCGGGCACCGGTGGGGGCGCGGCCGCCCGCCGCCCGGCCCGGGCGGCGGCGATCCGGCGTGCGACACGGGGGCCGAGGACCGAGACGACGAGCAGGACGCCGGTGACGACGATCTGCGACTGGGCGGAGACGCTGAGCAGGCTCATCACGTTCTGCAGCGTGCCGAGGAGGAAGACGCCCGCGATCGCGCCGCCCAGGGTGCCCTTGCCGCCGTCGAAGTCGATGCCGCCGAGCAGCACGGCCGCCACGACCGACAGTTCGAGGCCGGTGGCGTTGTCGTAGCGGGCGCTGGCGTAGTGCAGCGCCCAGAAGACCCCGGTGAGGGAGGCCATCAGGCCGGTCACCGTGAACAGGATCAGCTTCTGGCGCTTGACGCGGAGGCCGGCGAACCGGGCCGCCTCCTCGCCGGCGCCGATGGCGAACAGCGACCGTCCGAAGGGGGTGGCGTGCAGCGCCACCACGGCGATCGCGAGCAGGACGAGGAAGGGCGGGAAGGCGTACGGGACGAAGGTGTCGCCGATGCGCCCGGCGGCGAACTCCAGGTAGGGGCCGGGGAAGTCGGTCACCGCGTCGGAGCCGAGCACGATCTGGGCGATGCCCCGGTAGGCGGCGAGGGTGCCGATGGTGACGGCGAGGGAGGGCAGGCCCAGACGGGTCACCAGCAGGCCGTTGACCAGCCCGCAGACGACACCGAGCAGCAGGCAGAGCGGGATGATCGTCTCGATGGCCATGCCCTGGTTCCACAGGGCGCCCATCACCGCGCCGGACAGACCGGCCGTGGAGGCGACCGAGAGGTCGATCTCGCCGGAGACCACGAGCAGGGTCATGGGCAGGGCGATCAGCGCGATCGGCAGGGTGTTGCCGATCAGGAACGACAGGTTGAGCGCGTTGCCGAAGCCGTCGACCGTGGCGAACGACAGCAGCAGGACCACGACGAGCAGGGCGCCGACGGCCGTGTCCCAGCGGACGACGCGGCTCGCCGGGAATCCGGACTCAGGCATGGCGGGCGTTCCTCTTCTTCAGTGCCTGGGCCACGCGCAGCGCGACGATCCGGTCGACCGCGATGGCGAGGACGAGCAGGGTGCCGTTGATGGCGAGCACCCAGACGGAGCTGACGCCGAGGGCGGGCAGCACGCTGTTGACGGAGGTCAGCAGCAGCGCGCCGAGCGCGGCGCCGTAGACGCTGCCGGAGCCGCCGGTGAAGACCACGCCGCCGACCACGACCGCGCTGACGACGGTGAGTTCGTAGCCGGTGCCGGTGCCGGAGTCGACGTTGCCGAACCGGGCCAGGTACATCGCGCCGGCGAGTCCCGCGAGGGCGCCGCAGAAGGTGTAGGCGGCGAGGATCCGCCCCCGCACGGGGATGCCGGCGAGCCGGGCGGCCTCCGGGTCGGAGCCGAGCGCGTACAGCTCGCGTCCGCCGCCGAAGTGCTTCAGGTAGTACGCCGTCGCCACCAGGACGGCGAGGGCGATGAGCGCCAGGTACGGCACCGCCCCGATGCCGCCCGAACCGAAGTCGACGAACCCGCCGGGGAGGTCGGCCGCGGTGATCTGCCGGGAGCCGACCCAGAGGGAGTCGATGCCGCGGATGATGTAGAGGGTGCCGAGGGTGACGACGAGCGCGGGCACCTGGCCGAGGCTGACGAGCAGGCCGTTGAGCAGGCCGAAGCCGATGCCGAGCAGCACGGCCAGCGCGACGGCGACGACCGGGTTCCCGCCGCCCTGGAGGTGGGTGCCGGCGGCGAAGGCGCTGATGCCGAGGGTCGAGCCGACGGACAGGTCGACGTTGCGGGTGATGACGACCAGGGACTGGCCGGTGGCGACCAGGACCAGGATGGTCGCGTTCAGCAGCAGGTCCTTGACGCCCTGTTCGGACAGGAACTCGCTGTTGCCGGCCTGGGTGACGGCGATCATCACCAGGAAGACGGCCAGGATGGCGAGTTCGCGTATCTTGAACACGCGGTCGACCAGCCGGGTGGCGCCGGCCTTCGGCATCCCGGCGACGGGGGCTTCCTCGGGAGCGGCGAGGGTCATGCGGCCACCCTCCCGGTGGCCGCGGCCATCACGGTTTCCTCGGTGGCGTCGGTGCGGGGGATCTCGGCGGTGAGCCGGCCCTCGTGCATCACCAGCACGCGGTCGGCCATGCCGAGGATCTCGGGCAGGTCGGAGGAGATCATCAGGACGGCGACGCCGTCGGCGGCCAGTCGGGACAGCAGCCGGTGCACCTCGGCCTTGGTGCCGACGTCGATGCCGCGCGTGGGCTCGTCCACGATCAGCACCTTCGGACCGGTGGCGAGCCACTTGGCGAGGACGACCTTCTGCTGGTTGCCGCCGGACAGCGTGGAGACGGCGTCGGCGATCCGGGCGTACTTCACCTGGAGCCTGACCGCCCAGTCCAGGGAGCGGCTGCGCTCGGCGCCCCGGTCCATCAGGCCGGCCCGGACGGTCGTCCGGAGTCCGGTGAGGCCGATGTTGCGCTCGATGGACATGTCCATCACCAGGCCCTGGGCGCGCCGGTCCTCGGGGACCAGGGCGAGGCCCGCGGCCATGGCGGTGGACGGGGCGCCGTTGGTGAGCCTGCGCCCCTCCACCTCCACCTCGCCGGCGTCCCGGCGGTCGATGCCGAAGACGGCCCGGGCGACCTCGGTGCGTCCGGCGCCGACGAGGCCGGCGAGGCCGACGATCTCGCCGCGCCGCACGTCGAAGGAGACGTCGGTGAACACGCCCTCGCGGGTCAGCCGGCGCACGCTCAGGACCACTTCTCCGGGGCGTACGTCCTGCTTGGGGTACAGCTCCTCGAGGTCGCGGCCGACCATCCGGCGCACCAGGTCGTCCTCGGTCATGCCGTCCAGCGGTTCGCTGGCGACCCGGGCGCCGTCGCGCAGCGTGGTGACCCGTCGGCAGACCTCGAAGATCTCCTCCAGGCGGTGGGAGATGAACAGCACCGCGGCGCCCTCGTCGCGCAGGGTGCGCACGACGTCGAAGAGGCGGGCGACCTCGCTGCCGGTGAGGGCCGCGGTCGGCTCGTCCATGATCAGGACGCGGGCGTCGAAGGAGAGGGCCTTGGCGATCTCGACGATCTGCTGGTCGGCGATGGACAGTCCGCGGGCCGGGCGGTCGGGGTCGAGTCGCACCCCGAGCCGGTTCATCAGGGCGGCGGTCGCCTCGCGGGTGGCCCGGTGGTCGATCCGGCCGAGGGCGCGCCGGGGCTGCCGGCCCATGTGGATGTTCTCGGCGATCGACAGGTCGGGAAAGAGCGTGGGTTCCTGGTAGATCACGGCGATACCGGCGTCGCGGGCGTCCTTGGGACCGTGGAGGACGACCGGCTCGCCGTCGAGCAGCACCTGGCCGGCGTCCGGCCGGTGCACTCCGGCGAGCGTCTTGATGAGGGTCGACTTGCCGGCTCCGTTCTCCCCGGCGAGGGCGTGCACCTCGCCGGGGAACAGTTCCAGGGAGACGTCCCGCAGGGCGCGGACCGCCCCGAAGGACTTGGAGACGTCCCTGAGCGCGAGGACCGGGGCCGGACCCGTGTCGGACGGGTGGGTCATGAGGGCTCCTCGACGACGCCGGCGGGACGGCCCTCCCGACGTCGTGAAAGGTTTCAACTGGGTTGCCGGGACGTTAGGCGCGCGACGCACGGCACGTCAATGGGTCCCGGTCGAAAAAGTTTCGACAGCTTCAGATCACGCCCTGGTCACGGCGAGCGGTCTCGGTCGAAGGGGTTGACACCCCTTCGGGGGCCCCATAGCTTCCCGTCCTGAATCGTTTCACTCAGTGGTCGTTACGACCCGATGTCACAGGAGCCCTGACGTGACCGAGCTCGCCGCGGCGAAGGCCGCTCTCAAGACACAGGCCGTGGAGACGCCGTCGTGGGCGTACGGGAACTCGGGGACCCGTTTCAAGGTGTTCGCGCAGGCGGGCGTGCCGCGCACCCCGCAGGAGAAACTGGACGACGCGGCCAGGGTGCACGAGTTCACCGGTGTCGCCCCGACCGTCGCCCTGCACATCCCCTGGGACAGGGTCGACGACTACGCGGCGCTGGCCCGGCACGCCGAGGAGCGCGGCGTGCGGCTGGGCACGGTCAACTCCAACACCTTCCAGGACGACGACTACCGGCTGGGCAGCATCTGCCACCCGGACGCGGCGGTGCGCCGCAAGGCCGTGGACCACCTGCTGGAGTGCGTCGACATCATGGACACGACCGGGTCGCGGGACCTGAAGCTGTGGTTCGCCGACGGGACGAACTACCCCGGGCAGGACGACATCCGGGCCCGGCAGGACCGGCTCGCCGAAGGGCTTTCGGAGGTGTACGAGCGGCTCGGTGAGGGGCAGCGGATGCTGCTGGAGTACAAGTTCTTCGAGCCGGCCTTCTACACGACGGACGTCCCGGACTGGGGCACGGCGTACGCGCACTGCCTGAGGCTCGGCCCGAAGGCGCAGGTCGTGGTGGACACCGGGCACCACGCTCCGGGCACCAACATCGAGTTCATCGTGGCCGTGCTGCTGCGGGAGGGCAGGCTCGGCGGGTTCGACTTCAACTCGCGGTTCTACGCCGACGACGACCTGATGGTGGGCGCGGCGGACCCCTTCCAGCTGTTTCGGATCATGTACGAGGTGGTGCGCGGGGGCGGGTTCACCCCGGACGTGGCGTTCATGCTCGACCAGTGCCACAACATCGAGGCGAAGATCCCGGCGATCATCCGTTCCGTCATGAACGTCCAGGAGGCCACGGCGAAGGCGTTGCTGGTCGACCGGTCGGCGTTGGCCGAGGCCCAGCGGGCGGGGGACGTCCTCGGCGCCAACGCCGTGCTGATGGACGCGTACAACACGGACGTGCGTCCGCTGCTCCGCGAGGTGCGGGAGGAGATGGGGCTGGACCCCGACCCGCTCTCCGCGTACCGCAGGTCGGGCTGGGCGGAGAGGATCGCGGCCGAGCGGGTCGGCGGGCAGCAGGCGGGCTGGGGGGCTTGACCACCGGCTCTCGTCCGCCGGTTCCCGTGCGCCGCGGTCCGCGGGTCGTGTGTGGCCGCCCGCGCGGTTCCCCGCGCCCCTGAGCGGGCGCTCCGCCTTCCCCTTCCTTCCCTCCTCCGACAAGGACTGATCACTCATGTCGACCCATCCCGCGGCCGCCGCCCTGCTCGCCCGTTCCCACCGGCTCGGCTCCGACCCCCGGAACACCAACTACGCCGGCGGCAACGCGTCGGCGAAAGGCACCGGCACCGACCCCGTCACCGGGGGCGACGTCGAACTGATGTGGGTGAAGGGGTCCGGCGGGGACCTCGGGACGCTCACCGAGGCGGGGCTGGCCGTGCTGCGGCTGGACCGGATGCGGGCGCTCGCCGACGTCTACCCGGGCGTGGAGCGCGAGGACGAGATGGTCGCCGCGTTCGACTACTGCCTGCACGGCAAGGGCGGCGCCGCCCCCTCCATCGACACCGCGATGCACGGGCTGGTGGGGGCCGCGCACGTGGACCACCTGCACCCCGACTCCGGGATCGCGCTGGCCTGCGCCGCCGACGGGGAGAAGCTGACCGCCGAGTGCTTCGGCGACACGGTGGTGTGGGTGCCGTGGCGGCGGCCCGGGTTCCAGCTCGGACTGGACATCGCGGCCGTCAAGGAGGCCAACCCGCGGGCGATCGGCTGCATCCTGGGCGGGCACGGCATCACGGCGTGGGGCGACACCTCCGAGGAGTGCGAGCGCAACTCGCTGCACATCATCCGCACCGCCGAGCGGTTCCTGGCCGAGCGCGGCAGGGCGGAGCCCTTCGGCCCGGTGATCGAGGGGTACGGGGCGCTGCCCGAGGCCGAGCGGCGGGAGCGGGCCGCGGCGCTGGCCCCGTACGTGCGGGCCGTCGCCTCGCAGGACCGGCCGCAGGTCGGGCACTTCACCGACACCGACGTGGTGCTGGACTTCCTGGCCCGCGCCGGGCACCCCCGGCTGGCCGCGCTCGGCACCTCGTGCCCGGACCACTTCCTGCGCACCAAGGTCCGCCCGCTGGTCCTCGACCTGCCGCCGGACGCCCCGCTCGACGAGGCGATCGCCCGGCTGAGGGAACTGCACGCCGTCTACCGCGAGGAATACGCCGCCTACTACCGGCGGCACGCCGGGCCCGACTCCCCCGCGATGCGCGGGGCCGACCCGGCGATCGTGCTGGTCCCCGGGGTCGGCATGTTCAGCTTCGGCAAGGACAAGCAGACCGCGCGGGTGGCGGGCGAGTTCTACGTCAACGCGATCAACGTGATGCGCGGGGCCGAGGCGGTCTCCGCGTACGCGCCGATCGAGGAGGCGGAGAAGTTCCGCATCGAGTACTGGGCGCTGGAGGAGGCCAAGCTCCGGCGGATGCCGGAGCCCCGGCCGCTGGCCACCCGGGTGGCGCTGGTGACCGGCGCGGGCAGCGGCATCGGCAGGGCGGTGGCGCACCGGCTGGTGGCCGAGGGGGCGTGCGTCGTCGTGGCGGACCTGGACGGGGAGAGCGCCGAGCGGGTCGCCGAGGAGCTCGGCGGGCCCGACAAGGCCGTCGCCGTCACCGTGGACGTCACCTCGGAGGAGCGGATCACCGAGGCGTTCCGGGCGACGGTGCTGGCGTTCGGCGGTGTGGACCTGGTGGTGAACAACGCCGGCATCTCCCTCTCCAAGCCGCTGCTGGAGACGTCCGCGAAGGACTGGGACCTGCAGCACGACATCATGGCCCGCGGCTCCTTCCTCGTCTCGCGCGAGGCGGCCCGGGTGATGACCGCGCAGGGGCTGGGCGGCGACATCGTGTACATCGTCAGCAAGAACGCGGTCTTCGCCGGCCCCCACAACATCGCCTACTCGGCGACCAAGGCCGACCAGGCCCACCAGGTACGGCTGCTGGCGGCCGAGCTGGGCGAGCACGGCATCCGGGTCAACGGCGTCAACCCGGACGGCGTGGTGCGCGGCTCCGGGATCTTCGCCGGCGGCTGGGGGGCGCAGCGCGCGGCCGTGTACGGGGTGCCGGAGGAGAAGCTGGGCGAGTTCTACGCCCAGCGGACGCTGCTGAAGCGCGAGGTGCTGCCCGAGCACGTCGCGAACGCCGTCTTCGCGCTGACCGGCGGCGACCTCACCCACACCACCGGACTGCACGTCCCGGTCGACGCCGGCGTCGCCGCCGCGTTCCTGCGATGAGCACCGCCGGGAAGGCCTGTGCCGCGGTCGACCTCGGCGCGTCCAGCGGGCGCGTCATGGTCGGCCGCGTCGACCCCGACAGCCTGGAGCTGACCGAGGCCCACCGCTTCCCCAACCGGCCCGTGCGGGTGCCGGAGGGGCTGCGCTGGGACGTCCTCGGGCTCTACGCCGGGGTGCTGGACGGGCTGCGGGCGGCCGGAGCCGTCGACTCCGTCGGCATCGACAGCTGGGCCGTGGACTACGGGCTGCTGGACGCCGACGGGGCGCTGCTCGGCAACCCCGTGCACTACCGGGACGCCCGCACGGAAGGCGTCGCGGAGAAGGTGTGGGCCCGGATGCCCGCCGAGGAGCTGTACGCGGCGACCGGTCTGCAGTACGCGCCGTTCAACACGCTGTACCAGCTGACGGCGGCCCGCGGATCGGCCCAACTCTCCCGAGCCGAGAGGCTGTTGCTGATCCCGGACCTGCTGACGTACTGGCTGACGGGCGAGCAGGGCACGGAGCTGACCAACGCCTCGACGACCCAGCTGATCGACCCGCGCACCCGCACCTGGTCGCCCGGGGTCGCGCGGCGGCTCGGCATCGACCTCGGTCTGTTCGCGCCGCTGCGCCGGCCCGGGGATCCGGCGGGGGTCCTGCGGCCCGAGGTGCTGGAGGAGACCGGACTGGCCGGGCCGGTCGCGGTGACGGCCGTCGGGTCGCACGACACCGCCTCCGCCGTGGCCGCGGTGCCCGCGACCGGCGAGCGGTTCGCGTACATCTGCACCGGCACCTGGTCCCTGGCCGGGCTGGAGCTGGACGCGCCGGTCCTCACCGAGGAGAGCAGGGCCGCCAACTTCACCAACGAGCTGGGGCTGGACGGCACGGTCCGCTACCTGCGCAACATCATGGGCCTGTGGCTCCTCCAGGAGTGCGTGCGGGCCTGGGGCGAGCCGGACCTGGGCGCGCTGCTGCGGGAAGCGGCCGAGGTGCCCGCGCTGCGGTCGGTGGTGGACGCCGGGGACACCGCGTTCCTGGCCCCGGGGCGGATGCCGGAGCGGATCGCCGAGGCGTGCCGGGCCTCGGGGCAGCCGGTGCCCCTCTCCCCGGCCGAGGTCACGCGGTGCATCCTCGACTCGCTCGCCCTGGCCCACCGCAGGGCCGTCGAGGACGCCCAGCGGCTCGCCGGGCGCGCGGTGGACGTCGTGCACGTGGTGGGCGGCGGCACCCGCAACGCCCTGCTGTGCCAGCTGACCGCCGACGCCTGCGGGCTGCCGGTGGTGTCCGGGCCGACGGAGGCGGCGGCCCTGGGCAACGTGCTCGTGCAGGCCCGCGCCCACGGACTGGTCGGCGACCTCGCCGGGATGCGGCGGCTGCTCGGCCGCACCCAGCTGCTGACGCGGTACGAACCGCGCGGCGGCACCCGGCGCTGGCAGGCGGCGCAGGCCCGGCTCGCCCGGGGCTGACGCGGCCTCCCCGGGGCACTCGGCCCCGGACTACCCTGCACCCACCCGACGACCGACCCACGAGGAGCCGCGATGCGTGTCGCACTGTTCCTGACCTGCGTCAACGACACGCTCTATCCGGACACCGGGCGCGCCGTGGTGAAGCTGCTGACCAGACTGGGCGTCGAGGTCGACTTCCCCCTCGCCCAGACCTGCTGCGGCCAGGCGCACTACAACACCGGGTACCGGCACGGGGCCGAGCCGCTGGCCCGGCACTTCTCCGACGTCTTCCGGGACTACGAGGCGATCGTGACCCCGTCCGGGTCGTGCGGGGCGATGGTGCGGGAGCTGTATCCGCGGATGGGCGAGCGGGCCCGGGCCGAGGGCCGCGGGGACACGCTCGCGGCGGCCCTGGCGCCGGTGGTGCCCAAGACGTACGAGCTGACCGAGTTCCTGGTGGACGTGCTGGGCGTGACGGACGTCGGCGCGTCCTACCCGCACACGGTGACCTACCACCCGACCTGTCACGGACTGCGCGCCCTCGGGCTCGGCGACCGGCCCCTACGGCTGCTCCGGGCGGTCGAAGGGCTGGAGCTGGTGGAGTTGCCGGGCGCGGAGGAGTGCTGCGGCTTCGGCGGCACCTTCGCGCTGAAGAACGCCGACGTCTCGGCGGCGATGGGCGCCGACAAGGTGCGCAACGCCGAGTCCACGGGCGCCGAGGTGCTGTGCGCGGCGGACAACTCCTGCCTGATGCACATCGGCGGAACCATGACCAGGCTGCGGACCGGCATGCGGCCGGTGCACATCGCGGAGATCCTGGCGAGCACCGAGGAGGAACCTGCCCGATGAGTGGGACGTTCGTCGGAATGCCCGGTTTCCACCCGCACGGCCTCCCGGCGTTCCCCGAGGCCGCCCGGGAGGCCGTGCGGGACACCACCCTGCGCGGCAATCTGCGGCACGCCACGCACACGATCCGCGCCAAGCGGGCCAGGGCCGTCGCGGAGGTCGCCGACTGGGCGGAGCTGCGGGAGGCGGGAAAGCGGATCAAGGACCACACCCTCCGTCACCTCGACCACTACCTCGTGCGGTTGGAGGAGTCGGTCACGGCCGCGGGCGGCACCGTCCACTGGGCGGCCGACGCCGAGGAGGCCAACCGGATCGTGACCCGGCTCGTCAAGGAGACGGGCGAGTCGGAGGTCGTGAAGGTCAAGTCGATGGCCACGCAGGAGACCGGCCTCAACGAGGCCCTCGAGGCCGAGGGCATCCGCGCCTACGAGACCGATCTCGCGGAGCTGATCGTGCAGTTGGGCAAGGACCGGCCCTCGCACATCCTCGTCCCGGCGATCCACCGCAACCGCGGCGAGATCCGCGACGTCTTCCGCACCGAGATGGGCGCGTGGGGCCGCCCCGCCCCCGAGGGCCTGACCGACACGCCCGCCGAACTCGCCGAGGCGGCCCGGCTGCACCTGCGGGAGAAGTTCCTGCGCGCCAAGGTCGGCGTCTCCGGCGCCAACTTCATGATCGCCGAGACCGGCACCCTGGTGGTGGTCGAGTCCGAGGGCAACGGACGGATGTGCCTGACCCTGCCCGAGACGCTGATCTCGGTCGTCGGCATCGAGAAGACCGTGCCGACCTGGCGGGACCTGGAGGTGTTCCTGCAGACCCTCCCCCGCTCCTCGACGGCCGAGCGGATGAACCCGTACACGTCCACCTGGACCGGCACCACGGACGGGGACGGCCCGCGCGTCTTCCACCTCGTCCTGCTGGACAACGGCCGCACCGACACCCTCGCCGACGAGGTCGGCCGGCAGGCACTGCGCTGCATCCGCTGCTCGGCCTGCCTCAACGTCTGCCCGGTCTACGAGCGGGCCGGCGGCCACGCCTACGGCTCGGTCTACCCGGGCCCGATCGGCGCCATCCTCAGTCCCCAACTGCGCGGCACGGGCAGCGAGATCGACGCCTCCCTGCCGTACGCCTCCTCGCTGTGCGGGGCCTGCTACGAGGTGTGCCCGGTCGCCATCGACATTCCCGAGGTGCTGGTGCACCTGCGGGAACGGGTCGTCCAGGGCGGGCCGGCCGTCCGGGGCGGCAACAAGGTGGTGCTCAAGCCCGCCAAGGGACACGCCGCCGAACGGGCGGCGATGCGGGCCGCGCGGTGGGCGTTCGGGCGCCCCGGCGCCCTGCGGACCGGCCAGCGGCTGGCCTCGCGCACCCGGCGCCTCCACCCGCGCACCCTCCCCGGCCCGGGCCGGGCGTGGACCGGGAGCCGGGACCTGCCGCCGGTGCCCGCCGAGCCGTTCCGGGACTGGTGGCAGCGCACGCAGGGCGGGGACGGCGGGATCGGCGGGATCGGCGGGAAGGGAGCGGTGAAGTGAGCAGCAGGGAACGGATCCTGGGCCGGGTGCGGCGCGCGCTCGCCGACGTGCCGAAGGACGACACCCCGTACGAGCGGGCGGTGCGGCGGGACTACGCGCGCGAGCACGGCCGGCGCACCGCCGAGCAGACGGTGGACCTGCTCGCCGAGAACCTGGCCGACTACCGGGCGATCGTGCACCGCACCGGCACCGACGGACTGGCCGGGGTCGTCGCCGGGCTGCTGCGGGAGCGCGGCGCGTCGTCGGTGCTCGTCCCGCCCGGACTGGACGAGGGGTGGCTCGCGGCGACCGGGGTGACCCGGGTGGCGGACCGTGCGGAGAGCACCCCGCACGAACTGGACCGGGTCTCCAGCGTGGTCACCGCCTGCGCGGTCGCGATCGCCGAGACCGGCACCCTCGTCCTGGACGGCTCCCCCGACCAGGGCCGCCGCCGCATCACCCTGGTCCCCGACCACCACATCTGCGTGGTCCGCGTCCCGGACCAGGTCGTCTCCTCCGTCCCCCAGGCCCTCGAACGCCTCGACCCGGCCCGCCCGCTCACCTGGATCTCCGGGCCGTCGGCGACGAGCGACATCGAACTCGACCGGGTGGAGGGCGTCCACGGGCCGCGCACGCTGGAGGTCGTGCTGGTCGGCTGAGTCCTTCCCGGGTTCCCGGGTCCTTCCCGGCGAGGTCCACCGAGTCCCGCGGCACCGCCGACAGTGCCCGGGCCGCGCTCGACGGAGGGACGCCCGGGCTCGGACGCGGCGGCGGCACTCGGGGCCGGCCCGGTCGCGGCCCGGCGTGTGCCGCGCGCCCCGGCGGGCGCCCGTCGGCCGTCGCCCGGGAACGGCTCCCCGGGGCCGGCTGGGACGGCACCCCGTGACAGCGAGGCTGAACAAGCGCTTAGATAGGTCTTCCGGTACCGCCGCCGACCTGGAGGCCCTCCGTGTTCACTTCCGTCGACGATGTCCGCGCGCGCCTCGCCGGGGCGGGCTACCTGGCCTCGCCCGCGGTCGCCACGGCCGTCTTCCTGGCCGACCGGCTCGGCAAGCCGCTGCTGGTGGAGGGCCCCGCCGGGGTCGGCAAGACCGAGCTGGCCAAGGCCGTGGCCCAGGTCGCCGGGGCCCGGCTGGTGCGCCTGCAGTGCTACGAGGGCATCGACGAGTCGCGGGCGCTGTACGAGTGGAACCACGCCAAGCAGCTGCTGCGCATCAGCGCCGGCCGGGACGAGACCTGGGACGAGACGCGCACGGACATCTTCGGCGAGGAGTTCCTGCTCCCCCGTCCGCTGCTGACCGCCATCCGCGGCGACGACCCCAAGGTGCTGCTGATCGACGAGACCGACAAGGCGGACGTCGAGGTGGAGGGCCTGCTCCTGGAGGTGCTCGGCGACTTCCAGGTCACCGTTCCCGAGCTGGGCACGATCACCGCGACCCGCCGCCCGTTCGCCGTCCTCACCTCGAACGCCACCCGTGAGCTGTCCGAGGCGCTGCGCCGCCGCTGCCTGTTCCTGCACATCGGCTTCCCCGACGCGGAGCTGGAGCGGCGGATCGTCCGGCTGAAGGTGCCGGAGATCGACGCGGCGCTGGCCGAGTCCGTCGTACGGGTGGTGGGGGCGCTGCGCGCGATGGACCTGCGCAAGGCGCCGTCGGTCGCCGAGACCGTCGACTGGGCCCGCACCCTGCTGGCGCTGGGCGCCGGCACACTGGACGAGAGCGTCGTACGCGACAGCCTGGGCGTGATCCTCAAGCACCAGGACGACGTGCTGAAGGCGGCGGCCAAGCTCGACCTGGACGCCCTGTGAACGCCGCCGGTCCCCCGGCCGCCGCTCCCTCGGACCTCACCGCACGGCTGACCGGCCTGGTCGACGCGCTCCGCGCGCACGGCGTGCGCGTCGGCACCGGTGAGACGGTGGACGCGGCCCGGGCGGTGGAGGCGCTCGGGCTCGGGGACCGGGAGGTCCTGCGGGAGGGCCTGGCCGCGACCCTGCTGCACACGACCGGTCAGCGCCCGGTGTTCGACGCCGTCTTCGACCTGTACTTCCCGCGCCGGGTCGGCGCCCCGGACACCGGTCCCGCGGACCGGGAGGAGCTGCGCGAGCGGCTGGCGGCCGCGCTGGCCGACGACGACGCGGCGCTGATGGCCCGGTTGGCGGTGGAGGCGGTCGACGGCTTCGGCGGCTACGGGAGTTCGCCCGCGTCGGACGGCTGGTCGTCGTACCAGGCGCTGGAGCGGCTGCGCCCGCAGACGCTGCTCGCGCGGGTGCGGGACGAGGTGCGGGCGCGGGGCGGCGCGCCGGGGTTCGGCGACCGGCTGCTGGAGGACGAGATCCGGCGCCGCATCGAGGGGTTCCGGCGGCTGGTGGCGGCGGAGGCGCGACGGCGGGTCGCCGAACGGCGGGGGCGGGACGAGGTCGCCCGGCGCGCGGTGGCCCCGTCCGCCGACCGCGTCGACTTCCTGTTCGCCGGGAGGGACCGGCTGGCCGAACTGCGCAGGACGGTGCAGCCGCTGGCCCGGAAGCTGGCGACCCGGCTGGCCGCACGGCGCCGCAGGGCCGCGCGCGGCAGCATCGACCTGCGGCGGACCCTGCGCGGTTCGCTGTCGACGGGCGGGGTGCCGATGCGGCCGGTGCTGCGCCGGCGCCGGCCCGCCCGGCCCGAGCTGGTGCTGCTGTGCGACGTGTCCGGCTCGGTGTCCGGGTTCTCCGACTTCACGATGCTGCTGGTGCAGGCGCTGCACGACCAGTTCGGCAAGGTGCGGGTGTTCGCCTTCGTCAACCGGGTCGACGAGGTGACCGGGCTGCTGGTGCGCGGCGCCGCCGACCCGGAGGGCCTGAGTGCGCGGATCCGGGACGAGGCGGTCGTCACCGGCTGGCACGGCAGCAGCGACTACGGCACGGCGCTGGGCGAGTTCGCCGAACGGTGCGCCGGTGCCGTCGGCCCGCGCACGACCGTGTTCGTCCTCGGCGACGCCCGCACCAACATGGCCGACCCGAACCTGCCGGCCGTGCGCGAACTGGCCGGACGGGCCCGGCGCGTGTACTGGCTCAACCCCGAGCAGCGCTCCCGCTGGGGTACCGGCGACTCCGCCGCGCCCGAGTACGCCGAGCTGGTGGAGATGCACGAGTGCCGCACCGTGCGGCAGTTGAGCGCGCTGGTCGGGCGGCTGCTGCCGGTGTGACCGGGCCCGGCCGGTCAGTCCGCCTTCGCGTACGTCCGGGCCGTGCCGCCCGCACGACCGGGTCCGGTCTCCGTCCGCCCCGAACGGCACCGGCGGGGGCCGGGCCCCACCACTTCACCGTCCGCCCGTCCACTCGCATACGCCATCCGGGCGACGGGACCGGGCCGGTGCGTCAGTCGCCGGAACCGCAGAGCCGGGCGAAGCGCCCGGCGTCGACGTTCCCGCCGGAGAGGATCGTCCCGACCCGGCCCCGCAGGGCGCCCGCGCGGCCGGTGAGCAGCGCGGCCAGCGCGGTGGCCCCGCTCGGCTCCAGGACGATCTTCAGGCGCTCGAAGGCGAACCGCATCGCGTCCCTGATCTCGTCGTCGCCGACCAGCACGACCTCGTCCAGCAGCCGCCGGTTGAGGGAGAACGTCAGCTCGCCGGGGGTGTGCAGGGCCTGGCCGTCGGCGATGGTGCGCGGGACCGGGATGCTCACGCGGTGCCCGGCCGCCAGCGACCGCCTGGTGTCGTCCCCGGCCTCCGGTTCGACGCCGACCACCCGGGCCGCGGGGCACAGGCCCTTGACGGCGGTGGCGCTCCCGGCGATCAGTCCGCCGCCGCCGACCGGTGCGAGCAGCACGTCCAGCTCCCCCGTCTCCTCGATCAGCTCGAGAGCCGCCGTGCCCTGGCCGGCGATGACGTCCGGGTGCTCGTACGGGGGGATGAGGGTCAGGCCGCGCTCGGCGGCCAGGGCCTCCGCGACGGCGACACGGTCGCCGGTGTAGCGGTCGTAGGTGACGATCTCGGCGCCGTACCCCTCGGTGGCCGCGCGCTTCGACGGGGGCGCGTCCCCGGGCATCACGATGACGGCGGTGGTGCCCAGTTCCCGGGCGGCCAGGGCGACGGCCTGGGCGTGGTTGCCGGAGGAGTAGGCGGCGATGCCCCGGGCCAGCTGTTCCGGGGTGAGCCGGGAGGCCGCGTGGTAGGCGCCGCGGAACTTGAAGGCGCCGACCCGCTGGAAGTTCTCGCACTTGAGGTGGACCTCGGCACCGACGAGTGCGTCCAGGGTGCGCGAGCGCAGCACCGGCGTGCGGTGCGCGACGCCTTCGAGGCGCCCGGCCGCGGCACGGACGTCGTCGAGGGTGACCGGCGGGCGGGTGGTCGTCACGCGGTTCCTCCAGCGGGAGTCGGGGCGGTCGTCGCCCTGGTCGGGAGTGCGGGCACGGCGTCGGCGGCTGCCCGCCGCGCCGCGTCCACGCGGTCGCGCGGCCAGTATCCGGGACCGCGCCCGCCCCCGGTAGCCGTTTCGGCCGCGCGGGCCGAGGGCACTCGTGCCGGGCTCGGGACGCACGGTGAGCGGCCGGGCGCGCCGGGCCCCGGGGGGGGAGGGGGAGACGGCGCGTGAGAGAGCGAGGAGGTCCCTCCGCATGACGGACGACACCACCGCGCGGGCGTCCGGGTACCCGGACGCGCCGCCCCGCGTGGGTTTCTTCACGGACACCTCGGTGTGCATCGGGTGCAAGGCGTGCGAGGTGGCGTGCAAGGAGTGGAACG
>NZ_MSGP01000021.1 GCF_002078235.1 Streptomyces viridosporus | reverse complement strand
CGAGCTGCAGGCGTCGCGGAAACTGGCCGAGGCGGCCCAGCAGATGGCGGACACCCCCTCCGCACTGCAACTGCGCCTGCTGCAGACCATCGTGGCGGTCGCCGCGGAGAAGAACTCCACCCTCGTGCTGCCCTTCCCGGTGGAGCTGCTGCGCTTCCTGGAACGGGCCCAGCAGCCGGTGCCGACGGCTCCGGCGCCGGTTCCGCAACCGGCGCCGGAACCGGTGCAGGAGCAACCTCCGTCCGCCGCACCCCGCGTGGAGCCGGATCCCGAGGAGTCGAATTCGAGCCAGGAGGGGGACACGCGGACCGGACCGCCGGTTACCCGCCCGTAGCGTTTGCAGTGCGAACCGCCCTCCGCGTCCATGACCTGTCAGGACATAGAGGGCGCACGGTCGTTGCCGTACGCGCGTCCTGAAGTCGACCTTGTGTGCTCCCTGTGGGGTTCGGAAGAGTAGGCGCCGTTCAGCCGGCCCGGACACGGCTTTTCCCGTACGCCGTCCCCGTGGCCGTGCGCCTTCCGGTTCGGTGAGGTCCCCACAATCTCCCGGACCGTCCCCCCACAGGAGGACGTGAGTTGAAGCACCGACGCATACCCGGGCGACGGGCGGCCATGGCGGGCGCGGGTGTCGCCGCACTGGTCGCCGCCGGAGTCACCTTCCAGACTGCGAACGCCAGTGAGACCCCGGACGCCTCCGGACCCCGGACGCTCTCGGTCGCGGCGGCCGGAAAGCTCGCCTCGACGCTCGCCGAGGACCTCGGCGCCGACGTGGCGGGAACGTACTACGACGCGAAGAGCAAGAGCCTCGTGGTGAACGTGCTCGACGAGGCCGCCGCCGAGACCGTCGAGTCGGCCGGCGCCGAGGCGAGAGTCGTGGCGAACTCCCTCGCCGAGCTGAAGAGCGCACGCACCGCCCTCGAGCAGGACGCCGCCGTCCCGGGCACCTCCTGGGTGACCGACCCGATCACCAACAAGGTCGTCGTCACCGCGGACCGCACCGTCTCCGAGGCCGAGTGGGCCACGCTGGAGAAGGTCGTCGGCGAGCTCGGCTCCACCGCCGAACTCCAGCGGACCGAGGGCGAGTTCAAACCCTTCGTCGCGGGCGGCGACGCCATCACCGGAAACGGCGGGCGCTGCTCGCTCGGCTTCAACGTGACCAAGGGCGGCGAGCCGCACTTCCTCACCGCCGGGCACTGCACCGAGTCCGTCTCCACCTGGTCGGACTCCTCGGGCGACGTGATCGGCGAGAACGTGGCGTCCAGCTTCCCGGGCGACGACTACGGCCTGGTCAAGTACACCGCCGACGTGGCCCACCCGAGCGAGGTCAACCTCTACGACGGCTCCACGCAGGCGATCTCCGGCGCCGCCGAGGCCACCGTCGGCATGCGGGTCACCCGCAGCGGCTCCACGACCCAGGTGCACTCCGGCACGGTCACCGGTCTGGACGCCACCGTGAACTACGGCAACGGCGACATCGTCAACGGCCTGATCCAGACCGACGTCTGCGCCGAGCCCGGCGACAGCGGCGGCTCGCTCTTCTCGGGCAGCAGCGCGGTCGGTCTCACCTCCGGCGGCAGCGGCGACTGCACCTCGGGCGGCACGACCTTCTTCCAGTCGGTGACCCGGGCCCTCGCGGCGACCGGCACCCGGATCGGCTGAACCGCACGCACCCCGTGAAGTCCCGCCCCGCGCGCGAGGGGCGGGACTTCCGCGCGTCCGGGTCAGGGCGCCCGCGCGGGCGGCTCGGCCCCGTACCGTCCGCGGTACGCCACCGCCGACAGCATCGTGACCACGATCCCCGCGAGGGCCCACGCCGACAGCACCAGCAGGGGACCGAGCACGGCGTTGCCCTCGAAGTACGCGATCGAGCGGGCCGTCCAGGTGCCCGCGCCCGGCGGCAGCGCCGGGCCGATCGCCGCCCAGAACGGCGGCAGCATCGGCAGCGGGAAGGCACCGCCCGCGCTCGGGTTGCCGGCGATCACCACGAGCAGGATCGCCAGCCCGATGCCGACGATGCCGAAGAGGCCCTGGAGGGCGAGGGTGGCGACGCCGACGGCGAAGGTGACCAGCGCGCCCAGCCCCCACAGGGCCGCCACACTGCCGGGCAGCGCGCCCAGGACCGGCCCGACGATCACCGCGCCGCCGAGTCCGCCGACGAGCGCCACCAGGGCCATGGCGCCGATCCGGATCGCCGCGCGGCGCGGGTCGGCGGGCCGGGCGCCGGCGCTGATCGCCAGGATCGAGGCGCACAGGTAGCCGCCGACGCACCAGCCCACCACCACGTAGAAGGACGACAGCCCGTCGAAGTCCTGCCGTGAGGCCGGAGCCACGTCGACGGTCCGTACCGTGCGCCCCTCGGCTTCCTCCAGCCTGCCGACGAGGCTCTCCAAGGTGGTGGCGAGGACGGTGCCGCCGCCGGAGGCGACCAGCAGGGTGTCCCTGCCGCCGGCCGGGTCCACGATCAACGCGCCGTCGATCTCCCGGTCCGTGATCCGCCTCCGCGCGGTCGCCTCGTCGGCCACCGCGCGGGGGTCCAGCGGGGAGTCGGGCAGCCGCTCCAAACGGGTCACCGCCCGCTCGGCGACGGCCGGCGGCGCGACGACCCCGAAGGGCACGTCCCGCGGCTTCGGACGGTGCAGCGCCCCCACGTAGGAGGCGATGAAGAGCAACTGGAGGACGATCACACCGAGCACGAGCAGGGTGGCCCGCGGAGTGACGGCTTCCTTCACCTCGCCGAGGAACGAGCTGCGGGACGGGTCGGCGCCGGCGGTCTGCGTCATGCCCCCACCGTCCGGTGGACCGGCTGTCCGCGCAGGCGGGACGGGGCCGAACGGATGCCGCACACAGGTTCGGTACGGGCCTCGACGGGACTGGGGGGCCGGAGCGCCCGGGGCGCGCTCGGGGACGGAAGTGCGCGGGGCGCGGGAGGGATTGCCGCACGTCACGCCCGAGGGCGTCGATTCGTCCCGCTTGGTGACGCCTTATCAGGTCCGGATGGGCCGCCGCCGGTCGACGGTGGAATTTTTTACCGACCCGTAACTTCCCAGTTTCCCTACTCGTCCGTAACTTGACGAGTGAACAGCATCCTCGTGATCCGGATCACAGGGAGCAAGACCCCCCACCTCCCCATGACCCGCAAGGAGATCACCCGATGCTGCCCTGGAAGCGAGTGATCAGACCGCTGGCCGCACTCCTGCTGGCCGCCGCGGTCCTCACCGGCCCCACTGCCACCGGCGCCCACGCCTCCGCCGCACCCGCGGGAGGAGGCTGGAACGACTACTCCTGCAAGCCCCCCGCCGCCCATCCCCGCCCCGTCGTCCTGGTGCACGGCACCTTCGGCAACTCGATCGACAACTGGCTGGGGCTCGCGCCCTACCTCGAGCGCCGCGGCTACTGCGTCTTCTCCCTCGACTACGGGCAGCTGCCCGGCGTCCCCCTCTTCCACGGCCTCGGCCCCATCGAGAAGTCCGCGGAGCAGCTCGACGCCTTCGTCGACAAGGTGCTGGCCGCGACCGGCACCGCCGAGGTCGACCTCGTCGGCCACTCGCAGGGCGGCCTGATGCCCCGCCACTACCTCAAGTTCCTCGGCGGGGCGGACGAGGTGAACGCCCTCGTCGGGATCGCGCCCAGCAACCACGGCACCACGCTCGGCGGCCTCACCCGCCTGCTGCCGTACTTCCCGGGCGCCGAGCACCTGCTGAACGAGGCCACTCCCGCCCTCGCGCAGCAGGTCGTCGGCTCCGGCTTCCTCACCAAGCTCAACGAGGGCGGCGACACCGTGCCCGGCGTCCGCTACACCGTCATCGCCACGAAGTACGACCAGGTGGTCACCCCGTACCGCAGCCAGTACCTGAACGGGCCGAACGTGCGCAACGTCCTGCTCCAGGACCTGTGCCCGCTCGACCTGTCCGAGCACCTGGCCGTCGGGCTGCTCGACCGGATCGCCTTCCACGAGGTGGCCAACGCCCTCGATCCGGCCCGCGCCACGCCCACCACCTGCGCCTCCGTGTTCAGCTGACACGTGTAGGCGGAGGCGAACGCGTCGGGGCCCTGTCCGGCCTGAGCCGCCGGACAGGGCCCCGAGTCGGTTCAGCGGCCGTGCCGCCCGCCCGCCGCGCGCCGCCGGTTGGAGGCGAACAGCGCCGCCGAGCCCAGCGCCAGCGCCGCGGCCCCGCCGACCATCAGGTACGGGGTGCTGTCGTCGCCGCCGGTCTCCGCGAGGTTCTCCGAGCTGCCGGCCGCCTTGGGCCGGTTGGGCTGGTCGGCGGCGCCGTCGGAGGCCTCCGGGGCGGTGTCGTCCTGCGCCGCGACGGGTGCCGCCGAGGTGTCGGGGTCGTCGTCGCCGTGCCCGTGGTTCTCGATGGTCGACTTCTTCGCCGCCTCCTCGAGCTGCTCCTCGGACGGAGCGGTGGCGGTCGGCGCCGGGGCGGCCGCCTGCTTGGGCGTGTCGCCGCCGCCGGCCTCGCTCGAGCCGCCGGCCTCGTCCGCCCGGCCGGCCCCGCCCCCGCTGCCGCCGCCGAACGTGACGTCCGAGCAGGAGTAGAACGCCTCCGGGCTGTCCGAGCGCTGCCAGACCGCGTACAGCAGCTGCGCGCCGGAGCGCTCGGGGAGGGTGCCGGTGAAGGTGTAGAAACCGTCCACGGCGGCCGGGTCGGTGGCCTTCGCCACCGGGTTCGCCAGGTCCAGGTCGCTCCAGGCCAGCGGCTTGGACGGGTCGTAGCCGGGCTTGGTGATGTACACCTCGAAGGTGCCCTTGTGCGGGGCGGTCACCCGGTACTTGAAGGTGTACGACCCGCTGCCCACGCTCGTCGCCGGCCAGTCCGCGCGGGCCAGGTCGAGGCCCTTGAACTGCTCGTTGTTCGCGCTGCACAGCTTGCCGTCGGGGATGAGCTCCTGGTGGCGTCCGCCCGCGTCGCCGATGCGGATGCCGTTCCAGTCGTAGAGGGCCTGGGTGCCGCCGGCCGCGACCGCCGCCTTGCACGCCGCCGACTTCGGGCTCTCCGGGCCCTCGGCGTGGCACTGCGAGACCCGGCTGACCGGGTCGCCCATCGAACCGTGCGCGGACGCCGGTGCGGCGGACAGCCCGGTGAGGGCGAGCGGAACGAGACCGACGACGGCGACAGCGGCCTTGCGGCGTGCGGGCATGGGACAGCAACTCCTCGGCAACGATCACTGGACTCGGGGGGTGAATCCCGTGGGGGTGACTCAGAAGCTAGCCCCGGGAAACCGTGGAATCGCCTGTCGGAGGCCGTGGAGGGGGATCCTTATGGTCGCGTTAAGGGAGTGCTCAGGCTGGGATCAGGTACGTGCCGAACGCGGCGGGGCGGACGGGCCGCGAGACCTGCCGCGTCCGGGGCGGACGGGCCGCGAGACCTGCCGCGTCCGGGCCGGCCGGCCGGCTCAGCCGTCGGGCCACCAGGTGCGGGCGATGTCCCCGCGGACCTCCGGACGTCCCGCGGGGCGCTCGTCGGCCTCTTCGCGGGTCCGGCGGGCGTCCGTCTTCTTCGGGGGCTTCTGCACGGTGACACGGCGCATGGCTGCCTCCTTCGGGGCCACCGGGTTCCGTGTTCTCACGGAGGTGGACCTTTCGGGGGAGAGTTCCTCATCGGTCCCGGTCTGTCTGTGGCCGCCGTCACGAATCGATTGTCAGTGGGGGGTGTCACCCTCGGGACATGAGCAACGACACGGACCGGACGGGCACGGACGGTGTCGACTGGGACGCGCGGGCCGCGGCCTTCGACGACGAGCCGGACCACGGACTGCGCGACCCGTCCGTGCGCGCCGCCTGGGACGGACGGCTGCGCACCTGGCTGCCCGGACGGGCGGGCGACGTCCTCGACCTCGGCTGCGGCACCGGCAGCCTGTCGCTCCTCGCCGCCGAGCAGGGGCACCGGGTCACCGGGGTCGACCGGTCCCCGGCCATGGTGGCGCTAGCCCGGGAGAAGCTCGCCGGGCGCGACGCGGTGTTCCTGGTCGGCGACGCGGCGGCGCCGCCGGTCGGTGAGCAGCGCTACGACGCCGTCCTGGTGCGGCACGTGCTGTGGACGCTGCCCGAACCGGGCGGCGCCCTGCGGCACTGGCGCGGGCTGCTGCGCCCGGGAGGCCGGCTGGTGCTGGTCGAGGGGGTGTGGGGGACGGTGAGCCCGGTCGGCGTACCGGCGGACCTGCTCACCGCCCTCCTCGCCCCGCTCGCCGGGCGGGTGCGGGTGGAGCGGCTGTCGCAGGAGGCGGCGCTGTGGGGCCGGGAGGTGGACGACGAACGGTACGCGGTGGTCGCGGTGCCGGACTGACCCGGCCGCCTCACCGAAGCAGCGTGCCGAGGCCGTCCCCGCGCGCCAGCGCCTCCAGTTCGTCGAGCGCGGCCACGGCGGCGGCCGCCGCCCGCGGGTCCGTTTCCGTCAGGCCGCTCGCCGCGAACTCGTCCTCGTCCAGCCGCCGTACGTCCGTGCCGTCCGCACCGACCCACAGGTCCAGGTCGAGGTCCTCGACGACCAGCCGGGTGCCGGAGAGCTCGACCGGACGGGTGATGTCGCAGTAGTGGCCCTTGAGGGTGCCGTCGCCGGCGCGGACCTCCTTCACGGAGTACCACCGGTCGCGCCAGTAGTACTCGGTGAAGACGTCACCGGGTTCGAAGCGCACGAAGCCGAAGTCGCGCACGCCGTCACCCGCCCACGGGGCGCGCACGGTGACGCGGGTGCCGTCGTCGGCGAGCAGGTCGGCCGGGTAACGGATCTTCTCCCGGCCCGCCTTGACGAGAACGACGTCCAAGGCGGCCGGACGGTCAGCCGAGTTCGCGGACATACCGCACCTCCGTGGCGCACGCTTCGTAGCCGAACCACTGGTTGATCGCGATCATCGGTCCGTTGCCGGTGTCGTTGCCCGTGAACGCCTCCGTGTACCCGGCCGCGCGGGCGCGGTGCAGGGAGGCGTTCTTGACGAGCTTGGCCAGACCCCGGCCGCGGTGGGCGCGGGCGGTGCCGGTCATGGCGGTGCCGTACCGGGTGGAGCCGTCGGTGTGGACCGCGGTGAAGGCGGCGGGGCGGCCGTCGGCCACCGCGACCGTGGTCAGGCCGAGGTCGAGGAGGGGGTGCTTCCAGGTCTGCTCGAGCCACGCCTCGTAGTCGGTGAACTCGGTGCCGATGTCGCTCGGTTCGTCCGAGGCCGTCTCCGCGTCCAGCGCGAACAGCGGGCGCGGGTCGTCGGCGAAGTCGGCGCCGGTGCGCAGTTCGACACCGGGCGGCGGGCCCTGGAGCGGGGGGAGGGTGCCGTGCGCCAGGTCCAGGCGGAGGAAGCGGGCCGAGCGGCCGGCGCGGTAGCCGTGCCGTTCGGCGAAGGCGCGGTTGCCCGGCTCGTCCAGCACCCAGGCGAACAGCCGGGTCGCCCCGTGCGCGGCCAGGTGCTCCTCGGCGGCGCGCACGAGCAGCGCCCCGGCGCCCCGGCGCGTGTGTCCGGGATGCACGTACACGTTGACGCTGCCCTGGCCGGGCTCGGGGCTCTCGTGGGCCAGGTGCACCTGCGCCGTCCCGATCACCTCGCCGCCGGCCACGGCGACGAGGGGACGGTAGTGGGCGTCGGGGTGCGTACGGGTGAGGTCGTGGGCGAGGGAGTCCGGGGTGAGGAGCATGAACGGCAGCGCGGCGTGCCGGACACGGGCGAAGCCCTCGAGATCGGCGCGGGCGTCGGGGCGGAGGTCGCGGACGAGCACGGTCATGGAGGCGCACGCTACGGGGTACGCACCCGGGGTGCCTCCGATTTTCCGGCGCGTGCGGGACAATCGGGCCGTGACCTTGAAGATCCATATCGACGACGGCGCGCCGCCGTACGAGCAGGTGCGGGCGCAGATCTCCGAGCAGGCCCGGTCGGGAGCGCTGCCGGTGGGGTACCGGCTGCCGACGGTGCGGGGGCTGGCCGGGACGCTCGGCCTCGCCGCGAACACGGTGGCCAAGGCCTACCGGGCGCTGGAGGCCGACGGGGTGATCGAGACCCGGGGCCGCAACGGCACGGTGATCGCCGCCGCGGGCTCGGCGGCCCAGCGGGAGGCGGCGTCGGCGGCCCAGGGGTACGCGGAGCGGGTGCGGCGGCTCGGGCTGACCGAGGACGAGGCGCTGGCCGCCGTGCGGGAAGCCCTGCGGGCGGTCTACGGGGAGTAGCCGGGGCGGCGCGACCCGCCGGTCCGCGCCCCGTGCCGACGACCGCGGGGTCCGCGGCCACCGGTACGGCTCACAGGTACAGCCCCGCGTCCGCGTCCCCGCGCGGTTCCGGCAGGGCGGTCGGGGAGGTGCCCCGGCGCAGGGCGTACAGCTCGGCCAGGGTCGCGCCCTCGCGGCCGACGCCGTCCTCGCGGCCCAGCCAGTTCGCCGCCTCCGCGCGGGTCAGCGGTCCGACCTCGATGCGGGCCAGGCAGCGGCCGGGGCGGACGACGGCCGGGTGCAGGCGCTCCAGGTCCTCGTTGGTGGTGACGCCGACCAGGACGTTGCGGCCCTGGCCGAGCAGACCGTCCGTGAGGTTCAGCAGCCGGGACAGCGCCTGCCCGGCCGTGTGCTTGGCCTCGCCGCGGATCAGCTCGTCGCAGTCCTCGAGGAGCAGCAGCCGCCAACGCCCTTTCCCCGCCGCGTCCTCCTCGCCGATCGCGATGTCCATCAGATAGCCGACGTCGCTGAAGAGCCGCTCCGGGTCCAGGACGCAGTCCACCTGGCACCAGTCCCGCCAGGACCGGGCCAGGGTGCGCAGCGCGGAGGTCTTGCCGGTGCCCGGCGGGCCGTGCAGCAGGAGCAGCCGGCCCGAGATGTCCTCGGGGGTGGTCTTCATCAGGCGGTCCATCGCGTCCGCCACCGGCGCGGTGTAGTTGGGCCGGACCTCGTCCCAGGTGCCCGCCGAGATCTGCCGGGTGGTGCGGTGCGGGCCGCGGCGCGGGGAGACGTACCAGAACCCCATGGTGACGTTCTCCGGCTGCGGCTCGGGCTCGTCCGCCGCGCCGTCCGTGGCCTCGCCCAGGATCTTCGCCGCGAGGTCGGCGCTGGTCGCGGTGACGGTGACGTCGGCGCCCCGGTTCCAGCGGGAGACCAGCAGCGTCCAGCCGTCGCCCTCGGCCAGGGTGGCGCTGCGGTCGTCGTCCCGGGCGACGCGCAGCACCCGGGCGTGCGCGGGCAGAAGGGTCGCCGCGGAGCGCACGCGGTCGATGGTGACGGCGTGCGAGTACGGCTGCTCGCCCGTCGCGAAGCGGCCGAGGAACAGCGCGTCGACGACGTCGGACGGGGAGTCGCTGTCGTCGACGTTGAGCCGGATCGGCAGTGCGTCGTGCGGGTGTGCAGGCATGCCGCCATGATCGGGCACCCGGGGGCCGCGTGCACCCGGTTTCCGGGGTGCACGCGGATGTGTCGCCCGTGCGGTCCGTCGCCGCGGGGTCAGCCCGGTGGCCGGCGGACCAGCCGCCGGGCCTGCCGGGCCCGGCGGACCACCGCGTACCCCTTGGTCAGGACGCGGTCCCGCGCGAAGGTGCGCGCGACGGCCCGCCCCCGGACCAGCCGCTCGAACTCGGCGGCGTCCGTCGACCGCCGCACGGTGACCCGTCGCAGGGCGTACGGTCCCTGGGCGCGGCGGGCGAGGCCGTTGCCGACGGCGAGCGCCTGGGCGTACCCCGTCTCCCGCACCGCCTCGCGCACCCGGCGGCTGGAGTAGCCGTAGGGGTACGCGAACGAGGACGGGACGGAGCCCAGTTGGTCCGAGACGATCTCCTTGCACAGGATCAGCTCGGAGCGCAGCCGGCGGTCGTCGAGCTGGTCGAGCTGCGGGTGGCTGTGGCTGTGCCCGCCGATCTCCACGCCCGCACCGGCCAGTTCGCGCACCTGGTCCCAGTCCAGCATGGTGTCCGGGCCGCCGCCGGTGTCGTACGGCCCCCGCAGCCACCCCGTGGAGACGAACAGGGTGGCCGGGAAGCCGTGCTTGGCGAGCACGGGCAGCGCGTGCCGGTGCACGCCCTCGTAGCCGTCGTCGAACGTGACGAGGACCGGGCGGGCGGGCAGCGGGCGTCCCGAGCGCCAGCGGGCCGCCAGGTCGGCGGTGGTGACGGGGGTGAGGCCCCGGTCCGCGAGCACCGCCATCTGCTCGGCGAACGCCTCCGGGGTGAGACCCCAACGACGCGACCCGTGCCCTCTCCGTCACCCCGGAGG
>NZ_MSGP01000209.1 GCF_002078235.1 Streptomyces viridosporus | reverse complement strand
TCGCCGCCGTCGCCGCGGTCGCCCTGACCCTGCGCGCCCGCGGCCCACGGCACGGCGCGAACCTGAAGCGGCGCTTCGGACCCGAGTACGACCGGGCCGTCGCCCGGCACGACGGGGACGCCAAGGCCGCCGAGCGGGAACTCGCCGAGCGCGTGGAGCGCCACGGCGACCTGCGGGAACGGACCCTGGAGCCCGCCGAGCGGGAGCGGTACGAGGCGCGCTGGACGGCCGCGCAGGAGCGGTTCGTCGACTCGCCGGGCGACGCGCTCGCCGAGGCGGACCGGCTGCTCGCCGAGCTGGCCGGCGCGAAGGGCTTCCCCGACGGCGGGCACTACGAGGACCAGCTCGCCGCGCTGTCCGTGCACCACGCGCACCACGTCGAGGGCTACCGGCGCGTGCACCGGGTCGCCCAGGCCCGCGCGGGGGGCGCGCACGACGGCGGCGCGGGCACGGAGGAGATGCGCGAGGCCATGGTCGAGGCCCGTGCCCTGTTCGACGAACTGATCCGGTCCTCCGCCCACGACCGCGGACGCCACCGCGCCGCCGCGGACGGCGGGCACAGGTCCCCGGCCGGCCGCGGCCACCACGCGACGTCGGTCTTCCACCGGCACCAGGCGAAGGAGAGCTGAGCGACATGCCCGACACGACCCGACGCACCGGCGAGGAACTGCCCCCGGAGGGCACCCGTACCGCTTCCGGCACCGGCACGGCCCCGGGCGTGCCGAGCACGTCCGGCACGCCCGGCACGCACCGGGACACCTTCGGCACCGGCGAGGACACGGGCCGGTCCCCCGGCCGGACCGCCTCCGGTGCCGAGAGCCCGCTGGTGGCCGCCCACCCGCAGGCCGGCGGCACCGCGCACCACGGCACCCCGGCCGGCGGCACCGCGCACCACGGCACCCCGGACGGCGGCACCGCGCACCACGGCACGGAGCGGATCCCCGGCCCGGGCCACGACGGCGCGGACGCCCCGGCCTCCCGCCCCCGTCTCCTCCCGCACGACGACACCGACAAGCTCACCGCGCAGCTGCACCACGCCGTGGCCGGGTTCGTCGACGCGCCGCGGGGCGCCGTCGAGGAGGCCGACCACATCCTGGAGGAACTCACCGCGCGCCTCACGGACGCGGTGAGCGAGCGGCGTCGCACCCTGCGCCGGTCCTGGCAGGCCGCCGACGCCGCCGACGGCGGGGGCGCCGCGGCGACCGACACCGAGCAACTGCGCCTCGCCCTGCGGGACTACCGGGAACTGGCGGAACGGCTGCTACACGTCTGACCCGCCCGCCGCGGCCCGGCGCTCCCGCCACTGCCGTACGACGTCCTCGACGTCGTACGGCTTCTTTCCCAGCGGGGGGCCGGGCGGCGGCTTGAACATCATCTCGCGGATCCGGTCGTTGATCTCCGTGAGGATCTTTCGCACGATCCGCTCCGAAGGGGCCGCGAGGGCCGCCTCCAGCGCGTCCTCGGCCTCCTTGCGCAGGGCCAGCGCCGGCGGGAGCACGGAGAAGCCCTCGCGGGCCATCTTCCGCTTGACCCACCACAGTTCGTCGTAGGTGGTCTCCACCTCACGGGGGAGCGGCTTGCCCGTCCCCGGCAACCGTTCGAACTCTCCGCGCGCCTCCGCGTCACGGATCTGCTTGTCGACCCAGGACTCGAAGTCGACGCCGGGTGGCTTCCGCTCGGTCATGAGGCCATTGTGCCGGACGCCGCACGGCCGGGCGTTTTATCATGCGGCGGCAGCGAGCCGATCCGGCCGCCCGCCAGGACGTCTCAGGAGGAGCGCACGTGCTCGAACTCACCATGGCCGCCGTGTCCGCGGCGGAAGCGGGCGCCACGGCCGGCATGCTCATGGCCGACGCGCCCAGCGAGCCGGGCGCCGTGCTGCGGGTGGGCCGGGACAGGTCGGTGTGCCGGCTCTCCACGCCGGACGACTGGCTGTTCGTCTCCCGGGTCCACCTGGAGTTCCAGTGCCTGCAGGACGGCACCTGGCAGCTGACCTGGCTGCGCGGCTCACTGCCCGAGCCGTCCTCCGAGGTGCGGCTGATCGTCGGGGAGTACGCCCAGACGGTCCCCTACGGCGGCGCCGTGGTGCTGCCCCGGGGCGGCAGCGGCGAGGTCGTCGTCCAGGACCGCACCGCCCCGCGCAGCGTCAACGTGGGCTTCTACCACGAGGTGTGAGGCGCCGGCTCACTCCAGCACCCGGACCAGCGCGAAGCCGTCGTGGCCCTTGGCGCCGACCGTCTGGATCGCCGTGCCGCTCAGCCGCGGGTGGCTGCCGATCATGTCGAGCGCGGCGCGGGTGCCCAGCACGTCCGGGTGGGTGTCGTCCGGGTCGGCCACCCGGCCGCCCCGTACCACGTTGTCCAGGACGATCAGGCTGCCCGTGCCGGTGAGCTTCAGGGCCCACTCCAGGTAGTGCCGGTTGTTGGGCTTGTCCGCGTCGATGAAGACCAGGTCGAACGGGGGCGGGTTCTCGTCGGCCAGCAGGGGCAGCGACTCCAGCGCCGGGCCCACCCGCACCTCGACCTGCCGGCCGAGTCCCGCGCGGGCGATGTTGCGGGTGGCGACCTCGGCGTGCCGGGGGTCGTACTCCAGGGAGATCAGCCGCCCGTCGGACGGGAGGGCGCGGCCCAGCCAGATGGTGCTGTAGCCGCCGAGCGTGCCGATCTCCAGGATGTGCCGGGCGCCCTGCACCTGGGCGAGGAGCTGGAGCAGCTTGCCCTGGGTGGGCGACACGGCGATGGGCGGCAGGCCGGCGGCCTCGCTGTCCCGCAGGGCGGCCGTCAGGGCGTCGTCCCCGAGGGCGTCGGACAGGAGGCGGGCGGTGAGGTAGTAGTCCACTTCCTGCCAGAGCCGCGACTCGCTCATGCACCTGCACCTTCCGTAGGGCCGGTCAGTTCGTCCGACTGGCGGCGCTGACGAAGATAGCGGCGCACGGGTTCCCGGCCGGGGGATTTCCCGGCCGGTGCCCTCAGCGTGTCCCGGCCGCCTCCAGCGACGGCGCCGAACCCGGCAGCGGGCGTCCCGCCGACTCCGCCATGCGCCACACCGCGAACCCGCCGATCACGGCCGCGGCCATCATGTAGTAGGCGGGCATCATCACGTCGCCGGTCGCGCCGATCAGGGCCGTGACCACCAGCGGGGTCGTGCCGCCGAACAGCGACACCGAGACGTTGAAGCCGATCGACAGCGAGCCGTACCGCACACGGGTCGGGAACAGCGCCGGGAGCGCGGAGGGCATGGAGGCGGTGAAGCACACCAGCAGCAGACCGAGGGCGGCCAGGCCGAGGGCGACCGCGAGCAGGCTGCCCTCGCGGATCAGCAGCAGCGCCGGGACGGACAGCAGCAGGAACCCGGCGCACCCGGCCGCGATCACCGGGCGCCGGCCGACCCGGTCGGTCAGCGCACCGGCGAACGGCTGGACGACCATCATCAGCGCCATCACGCCGAGGACCACGAGCAGACCGTGCGTCGTGTCGTAGCCCAGCTCACCGGTGAGGTAGCTCGGCATGTACGACAGCAGCATGTAGTCGGTGACGTTGAAGACCAGCACCAGGCCCACGCACAGCAGCAGCGCGCGCCACTGGCCGGTCACCATCTCGCGCAGCGGCACCTTCGGACGGTCGCTCTCCGCCTTCTCCACCTCGGCCGCGAACGCCGGCGTCTCCTCCAGGCGCGTGCGCAGGTAGAGGCCGATGACGCCCATCGGGCCCGCGATCAGGAACGGGATGCGCCAGCCCCAGTCGTGGATCTGCTCCGAGGTCAGCCCGAGGTTCAGCACCAGCACGACCAGCGAGCCGAGCAGGAAACCCAGGATGCAGCCCATCTCGACCAGGCTCACCAGGAAGCCGCGGCGCCTCGGCGGCGCGTACTCGGCGACGTAGGCGGACGCGCCGCCCATCTCCCCACCCGCGGAGAATCCCTGGATCAGCCGCAGGACCACCAGAAGCACGGGAGCGAGCAGCCCGATCGAGGCGTACGACGGCAGCAGGCCGATGCACAACGTGGCGACCGAGACCGAGATGATGACCCAGGCCAGGGTCTTCTGCCGACCGATGCGGTCACCGAGTGTGCCGAAGAAGATCCCGCCCAGCGGCCGTACGGCGAAGGCCACCCCGAACACGGCGAAGGAACTGAGCAGTTGGGTCGTGGGGTCGCTGGTGGGAAAGAACACCTTGCCGAGCACACCGGCCAGGTAGCCGTACACGGCCACGTCGAACCACTCGACGACGCTGCCGATGGTGGCTCCGGCGGTCGCTCGGCGCAGTGTGGACCGGCTGGGGACCGGCTGCCCCTCAGGAGGGCTTGTCCCTGGAGGAGCGGCGGTCTGGCGGTCAACGCTCACAGGATCTCCCGATGGGGACAGGCGGGCATACGCCGCGGTCGACAGTGGTGCGACCGTAGGGAATCGTCGGACGATGTGCAAGAGATTCATTGACGGAAGTTCTCTGTCATCGGACGATTACCTGCCGTTATCGAGCGGGATAGCCCTCGCAGAGCGCTGCCTCGGAGTCCGTGAGGTAGGTCTCCAGCAGTACGGCCGCCTCCTCGACGTCGCCCGAGCGCAGGGCCTCGGCGATCTCCTTGTTCCGGTCGAGGTAGGCGGCGTGGAAGACCCGCGTGTCACTCATGTGCGCGTAGGCGAGCCGGAACTCCGCGAGGATGCCGCTCATCATCGCGTCCAGCCGCTCACTCCCCGCGAGCGCCACCAGCGCCTCGTGAAACCGGATGCTCGCGGCGGCGACGTCGTCCCACCGCGACTCCTCCGCCGCCGCGCGGCCGTCGGCGATCGCCGCGGAGAGCCTGCGCAGGCCCGCCGGCGTCAGGATCCGGATGGACCGCACCGCGGCGCATTCGACGACCCGTCTGACCCGGTAGAGATCGGCCACGTCCTCCCGGGACAGCTGACGGACGAAGACCCCGCGGCTCAGCTCGTGCACCAGGAGCCGCTCCCGGATGAGCCGCTGGTACGCCTCGCGGAGAGTGCTGCGGGAGACACCGTGGAGCTTCCTCATGTGCTCCTCGGACAGCCGTGTCCCCGGCTTCAACTCGCCGGAGACGATCTGCTCGCGCAGTGCGTCCGCCACCCGGCTCGCAGTGCCGGCCGAATCAGTCATTCCTGCTCCCCTCGGGCCGCGACGACAGGTGCGGCCGGTCACCCCTCCGATAGGAGGCGAGCCTGATTCTAGCAATTTTCGTCAGACGATTCGTTGCGAAATCGTCGGACGATCTGTAGCGTCCGTCCGGCGTGCCGATGACCGAGCAAGAGGCGCCGCGCACGTTCTCAGCCGGCCCTGGAGGATTCCTATGACCCAGTCCCGTGCACTGCGTGTCGGGGTAGACATCGGTGGCACCTTCACAGACATGGCGATCCTCGACGACCGTGGGATCGTCGCCGTCGGGAAGACCCTCACCACCCACAGCGAACCCGCTGCCGCCGTCGAGACGGTGCTGCGGCAGACCCTGGCGGCACACGGACTCGACGCGGCGGACATCACCACCTTCGTCCACGGCACCACCCTGGTGACGAACGCGCTGATCGAGCGCCGCGGTGCGACCACCGCGCTGCTCACCACCGAAGGATTCCGCGACGTGGTGGAGATGGGGCGGGAACACCGGTACGAGCTCTACGACCTCGACCTGGAACTGCCCCGCCCCCTCGTACCGAGGCACCTGCGCTTCGGCGTCCGCGAACGCATGCTCGCCGACGGCACCGTCGACACCGCCCTCGACGAGACCGCCGTGAAGCAGCTCGCGGCCGAGCTGTCCGGGGCCGGGGTCCAGGCGGTGGCGGTGTGCTTTCTGCACAGCCATGTCAACAACGAGCACGAACGGCGGGCCCGGGAGATCATCCAGGCCACCGCGCCGGAGCTGCGCGTAGCGCTGTCCAGCGAGGTGAACCCCGAGATCCGCGAGTACGAGCGCAGCTCGACCACCCTGGCCAACGTCTACGTCCAGCAGCTCGTCGAGACCTACCTGCAGGACCTCCGCGACCGTCTGCACGGCCTCGGCCTGCGCAGCGCCCCCCTGATCATGCTGTCGAACGGCGGGGTCGCCGCGATCGACGTCGCCCGGCAGTTCCCGATCCGCATGCTGGAGTCCGGTCCCGCGGGCGGCGCGCTGGGGGCCGTCGCCTTCGGCCGCAGCGCCCGGCGGCCCGACCAGATCGCCTTCGACATGGGCGGCACCACCGCCAAGCTCTGCATCATCGAGGCCGGCCGCCCGCTGGTCACCCACACCTTCGAAGTGGACCGGGTGTACCGGCTGCGCGCCGGGTCCGGCCTCCCCGTACGGGCTCCGGTCATCGACATGATCGAGATCGGCACGGGCGGCGGCTCCATCGCCCGGGTCAACTCACTCGGTCTGATCACCGTCGGCCCCGACTCCGCCGGATCCGAACCGGGCCCGGTGAGCTACGGCCGGGGCGGCGAGCACTGCACCGTGACCGACGCGGACGCCGTCCTCGGCTATCTGGACCCCGACCACTTCCTCGGCGGCGACATGCCCCTGGACGTGGAGGCGGCGGCCGCCGCC
>NZ_MSGP01000208.1 GCF_002078235.1 Streptomyces viridosporus | reverse complement strand
CTCGCCGTAGGAGCCGTGCAGCACCGGGAAGACCACGTCGACCTCGCCGAGCGCCTTGGGCACCGAGCCGGGCTCGCTGTAGACGACTTCGCGGCTGGCGGGGTCCACGGGGAGCACCACGCCGCCCTCCGTCGACTCGGCGAGCTGGTCGACGCTGGGGGTGCGGCGGTCGGTGATCGCCATGCGTTCCGGATCGTCGGCCGTGAGAGCCCAGCGGCCGTCCGCGGTGATGCCGATCGGCAGGACGTCGTACTGGGACCCGCACAGGGGTCACACCGGCCACACGGGCCGCGGGGATCGCAGACAACGCGGGGCTTCGGGAGGAAGCCCCGCGGGGAGCGCCTGCCCTGCGGCCGGAACGGGAGCGGTCCGCACGCGCGCGCCGCCGTCCGCTTCTCCGCCGACCGCCCCGGCACCGCGCGGTGCCGCGTCCGGGCCGGTCGTCTCCGGCGGTCGTGCGGCCCCGTACCGCAGTATGATCGCCACGCCGCCCCGACCCGTGGCCGGTTCGGACGCGGGCCGGGACCTCGCGACGCCCACCGCCCGCCGTCGCCCCCGGGGCTCCGTCCGGGGTCCGGCACGGCCCGGTGGTCTTCGCGCCCGGGCCGGTAACCACCGCGGACGCGCAGCGGCCCGCAGCGGTGGGAGCGGCACCGCGGGGGCGGGCGGGGCGGTACGCCGGTGGCGGAAGGAGTCCACCGGCGCAGGGCGGACGGGGGGCTACAAATGGACGACCGGGCAGGTCAGGGTACGGGTGATCCCGTCCACCTGCTGGACCTTCGCGACCACCATCCGACCCAGGTCGTCGACGGTGTCGGCCTGGGCGCGCACGATGACGTCGTACGGCCCGGTCACGTCCTCGGCCTGGACGACTCCAGGGATCTTGCCGATCAGATCGGCGACGGTCGACGCCTTGCCGACCTCCGTCTGGATCAGGATGTACGCCTGTACCACGGAACCTCCAGGGCGGCCACGAGGATCATGTGGGGAAAAGGAACGCCACGGTATCGCGTCGCCGCTCGTCACGGGGAGATCTGCGGGAACCGGACCTTGCGCGCCGGGGTCCGGACACGAGAGAAGTTGACGGTCACCTCGACCGTAGCGAGCCCACGGACGGCTCGCGACCGGGCACGGTCAGGCACAGGGACAGAAGGGGAGCAAGGGAAATGAAGGGCACTGTTGGTGAGCTCGGGGAGTTCGGGCTCATCAGGGAGCTCACCTCCCGCCTCACCACCACCCCCGCGGTCCGGATCGGCCCCGGTGACGACGCCGCCGTGGTCGCCGCGCCCGACCGCAGGGTCGTGGCCAGCACCGACATCCTGGTGGAGGGCCGCCACTTCCGCCGCGACTGGTCCACGGCCTACGACGTCGGCCGCAAGGCCGCCGCGCAGAACCTCGCCGACATCGCCGCCATGGGAGCCGTGCCGACCGCGCTGCTGCTCGGCCTGGTCGTCCCGGCGGAGCTGCCCGTCACCTGGCCCTCGGAGCTGATGGACGGCCTGCGCGACGAGTGCCAGGTCGCGGGTGCCGCGGTCGTCGGCGGTGACGTCGTGCGCGGCGACACGATCACGGTGTCGATCACCGCGCTCGGTGACCTGCGCAACCAGGAACCGGTGACCCGGTCCGGCGCACAGCCCGGCGACCTCGTCGCGGTGACCGGCTGGCTCGGCTGGTCCGCGGCCGGGCACGCGGTGCTCTCCCGCGGTTTCCGCTCGCCGCGCGCCTTCGTCGAGGCGCACCGGCGCCCCGAGCCGCCGTACCACGCGGGCCCGGCCGCGGCCGGGCTGGGCGCCACCGCGATGTGCGACGTGAGCGACGGACTGATCGCCGACCTCGGGCACATCGCCGTGGCCAGCAACGTGCGCATCGACATCCGTTCCGGGGCGATCGACATCCCCTCGCAGATGAACGACATCGGCCAGGCCGTCGGCGTCGACCCCATGCAGTGGGTGCTGACCGGGGGGGAGGACCACGCGATCGTGGCCACCTTCCCGCCGGACGTGAAGCTGCCCGCCCGCTGGAAGGTCATCGGCGAGGTGCTCCACCTCTCGGCGCTGCCCCAGGTGACGGTCGACGGGGCGCCCTGGACGACCCAGGGCGGCTGGGACCACTTCGGGGACATCGAGTCATGAGCGGGCGGACCGCCCCGCCCGGGGTGCTCACCGTGGCCGGCTCCGACTCGGGCGGCGGCGCGGGCATCCAGGCGGACCTGAAGACGATGCTCGCGCTCGGGGTGCACGGCATGAGCGTGCTGACCGCGGTGACCGCGCAGAACTCCCTCGGCGTGCAGGGCGCCTGGGAGCTTCCGGTGGAGGCGGTGCGGGCCCAGTACCGCAGCGTCGTCGACGACATCGGCGTGCAGGCGGTCAAGACCGGCATGCTGGCCTCCGCCGAACTCGTCGAGGCCGTGGCCGACTTGATCGCCGGCACGGACGCTCCGGCGGTCGTCGACCCGGTGGGGGTCTCCAAGCACGGGGACCCGCTGCTGGCGCTCTCCGCACTGGACTCCGTACGGACCAGGCTGCTGCCGGTGGCGACCGTGGCCACGCCGAACCTGGACGAGGTGGCGCAACTCACCGGCCTGCGGGTCGAGTCGGAGTCCGACATGCGCCGGGCGGCTCGGGCGGTGCTGGCGTTCGGACCGCGCTGGGTGGTGATCAAGGGCGGCCATCTCGCGGCGGGCGCGGACCGGGCGGTCGACCTGCTGACGGACGGCTCGCAGGAGCACTGGCTGCGCGCCCCCCGGCACGACAACCGGCACACCCACGGCACGGGCTGCACGCTCGCGTCGGCGATCGCGTCCCAGCTGGCGAAGGGGCAGTCGGTGCCGGAGGCGGTGACGGCGGCCAAGGAGTACGTCACCGGGGCGATCGCGGCCGGGTTCGCCCTGGGCGGCGGCATCGGGCCGGTGGACCACGGCTGGGAACTCGGACGGCGGACCCGCGGCGGGGCGGCCGGTACCGGCTGACGGCCCGGGGTGGCGGAGGGGGGTCGGCCGGCGTCCCGTGACGGCGGCCGACCGCCCTCCGTCCCCGCGGCCGCGGACGGCCCTCAGAGCACGGCAAAAAGCCGGTCCACACGAGGTGGACCGGCTCCATGCGGCGAAACCGGTTGTGACCGCGCGCTCAGCGGAAGCGTCAGCGCGAGACCTTGCCGGCCTTGATGCACGAGGTGCAGGCGTTCACGCGCTTCGGCGTCCCGCCGACCACGGTACGCACACGCTGGATGTTCGGGTTCCAGCGACGGGGCGTACGGCGGTGCGAGTGCGAGATGTTGTTGCCGAAGCCCGGCCCCTTGCCGCAGACGTCGCAGTTGGCAGCCACGGGTCACTCCAAAGACTTCAGATGCACTTACGGTTGATCCCGGCTTGCCGGGATCCGGGCACCGGGCTCGAGGAGCCCCGTGGAATCCGAGTGGCGTTGCCAGGGGAGAGGCCCGATCGGATCGGGCAACCGGAGCAGCATACAACGGCTGCAGCCGTAGGACGAAACTACCACGGCGGCTCCGGGGCCCGCCCCGGGCCCTCCTGCGGTGGACGAGGTCCCAAGGTCTACGCTGCGTGCCACGTCCAGCAGCTCAGGGAGGCGCAGGTGGCGCAGGTGCCGCAGACGTTCTTCGATGCTCTCGCGGTGCGTGCCTGGTGCGGTCTGGCGCTGGAGGCGCTGGGACGGGCGCGCGAGGAGATCGACGCGATCAATGTCTACCCCGTGGCGGACGGGGACACCGGTACCAATCTCTACCTGACCGTCGAGTCGGCGGCCGCGGCGGTCGAGGCGGTGTTCGCGGGGCACGAGGCGGGCGGCGCCGCCCGCCCCGCCGGGAACCCGGGCGGGATGGCCGAGGGGCCGACGCTGGCCGAAGCGGTACGGGCGATGGCGCACGGGGCGCTGATCGGCGCCCGGGGGAACTCCGGGACGATCCTGGCGCAGCTGCTGCGCGGGATGGCCCAGGTGCTGGCCGGGGAGGAGACCGCCGCCCGCGCCGACGGGCAGCGGCTGCGGCTCGCCCTGAGGCACGCGGCCGACTCCGCGCGCCGGGCCGTCGCCCATCCCGCCGAGGGCACGGTCCTCACCGTCGCCTCGGCCGCCGCCGAGGCGGCCGACGGCGCCCCGGGCGACTGCGGGGCGGTGGCCCGGGCGGCCTATGAGGGAGCCCGCACGGCCCTCGCCGCGACGCCGGGCCAGCTGGCCGTCCTCCGGCGCGCGGGAGTGGTGGACGCGGGCGGCAGGGGACTGGTCGCGGTGCTCGCGGCCCTGGTGGAGACGTTCACGGGGGAGACGCCGCGCGTGCTGCCCGCGGTGGCGGTGGACGGCGCGGTCGCGGGGGAGCGCCGGGCGTGCGGGGGGGCTCGCGGAGATCTCGCCCGGGCCGCCGCGGGGCCCGGTGAGTGCGCCGACGGCGGGAGCGTGCCGGGATCCGGCGGGCCCGCCTTCGAGGTGATCTACCTCCTGGAGGCCGACGACGCGGCCGTGGCGCGGTTGCGGGAGCGGCTCGACGGGTTGGGGGACTCGCTCGTCGTGGTCGGCGGCGACGGGCTGTGGAACGTCCATGTGCACGTCGACGACGCGGGCGCGGCGGTCGAGGCCGGGGTCGAGGCCGGGCGGCCGTACCGGATCCGCATCACCCACTTCGGTGCCGGGGACGTGCACACCACGGGAGCCGGGCGCTCGCTCGGGGAACGCGCTCAGCGGGCCGTCGTGGCCGTGGTGCCCGGCGAGGGGCTGGCCGGGCTGTACGCCGAGGCCGGTGCGACCACCGTGCTCGCCCGCCCCGGGGAGCCGCCCGCCAGCGGTGAGCTCGTCCAGGCCGTACGGCGGGCGCACGCGCGCGAGGTGGTGCTGCTGCCCAACGACGAGGACCTGCGCCACACCGCCGCCGCGGCGGCCGAGCAGGCCCGGACCGAGGGCATCCGGGTGGCGCTCATCCCGACCCGTTCCGCGGTCCAGGGCATCGCGGCGCTCGCGGTGCACGAACCGGAGCGCCGTTTCGACGAGGACGTGGTGGCGATGACCTCGGCGGCGGGCGCGACCCGGTACGCCGAGGTCACCGTCGCCGAGCACCAGTCCTGGACCATGGCCGGCATCTGCCAGGCCGGTGACGTCCTCGGTCTCATCGACGGGGACGTGGCCGTGATCGGGCAGGACCTCACGGCCGTCGCCGAGGCGGTCCTCGACCGCATGCTCGCGGCCGGCGGCGAGATGGTCACCCTGGTCCTCGGCGACGGGACCCCCGAGGCCGTCGCCGACCGCCTGGAGGCCCGGGTCCGCGAGGGCTACCTCGCCGTCGACACGGTGGCGTACCACGGCGGGCGACAGGGCGCCCTGCTGCTCATCGGGGTGGAGTGACCCCCGGCCGGGCCGGCCGCTCCCCGGGGGTCCGGGCGTCCGCCCGTTCCCGCGCGTGCTCCTGTTCCCGCGCGTCCGCCTGTTCCTGCTCCTGCTCAGCCAGGACCCCCAGCAGGTGCTCCGCCTCCGCGCGCCCGGCCCGGGCGGTCCCGTCCTCCTCGGAGGCGTCCCGGTACGCCGCCCGTACGGCACGCGCGCGTGCCGCCGCGGCGGCGGGCAGGCCCAGGTCGGCCTCCAGCCGGGCCGCGCCGAGTTCCGCCCGGGCGCGGTCGTGCAGGGCGTCCGGGCCGAGCAGGCCGAACGCGGCGATCGCGCGGTCCAGCGCGGACACCGCCTCCTCAACCAGGGCCCTCCCCTCGCCGCTCCCCACGTCCCCGTCCGACGAGCGGACCAGCAGGTCCGCGAACTGGCGGTAGGTGTCGCCGAGCTCGGCGGCGAGCCGTGCCCGTGTGCCGTCGTCCGCCGCCGCGTCCCGCGCCGCCTCGCACTCCCGCACCGCGGCCGTCATCAGCGCGCGCGCCGCGTCCGGGCCCCCGTCCCCGCGCAGCGCGAGCCACGCGCGGGCGCGCAGTGAGCGGACCAGGCCGGGCGCGTCGCCGACGGCGCGCCACAGCTCGTCCGCGCGTGCGTACGCCTGCACCGCCTCGTCGTGCAGGCCCGCCCGCTCCAGGCTGGACGCGGCCAGGTGGGCCAGCGTGGCGTGGTCCCGCTGGTCGGGCCAGTGCCGGGCGATCCCGGCGGCCCGCAACCGCCGCTCGGCGGCCGCACGGTGCTCCTCGAGCTCGTCGAGGCAGTCCCCGAGCCACCACAGCGTCTGGACGACCGCCCCGTCACCGTGCGTCTCGGCGGTCATGTCCGGCAGCGCCGACTCCAGCACCTCCGCCGCCTCGGCCCACCGCCCCTGCCGCAGCAGGAACCCGCCGAGCTGCTGCCGTGCCCAGGCGCCCAGCGTCGCTCCCTCGCCGGCCGCGTCGGCCCAGTGCGCGGCCTCGAGGGCGTGGTCCGCGGCCCGCTCCACGCGGCCGAGCCCGCCGGTGACCTCGGCGAGCTGCAGGTGCAGCTGCGCCCGGCCGATCGGCTCCAGATGCGGTCCGCCGTGCTCCAGGGCGGCCCGCAGCGTCCGTTCCGCCCCGGCGGTGTCACCGCGGTGGTGGGCGAGCCCGGCGAGCCGGGCCTCGTACTCCACCGCGAACCACGGCAGCCCCGCCCCGACGAACTCCCCGACGGCCGTCCCGAGCAGCTCCGCCGCCCTCTCCACGTCGTCGTGGACCGCCAGCTCACCGAGCATGGCGTGCGCCTCGGCGGCCCGTGCGGCGAGCCGTACGTCCTCGCCGGTGCGGTCCTCGACGAGCGCCAGCACCGCCCGTACGGCCGTCCCGGCCTCGGCCAGGACGGCCTCCCCGGGCACGTCCCCGGCCGCGTGCACCCGCCGCATCAGGATCCGCGCCCGCGCCATCAGCACCGACGCCGTCTGCGGCAGGCCCGTTGCGCCGTCGGCGTACAGCGCGAGGACCTCCTCGTGCGGTCCGGCCACCGCCGCGAGCCCTTCGTCCACCCGGCCCGCCAGGGCACGGACGTACGCCGCACGCGCGCGGGCCGCCAGGGCCTCCCCGGGATCGCCCGCCTCCGCGTACAGCTCGGCGGCCCGCTCGAAGAGGTCCGCGCCCTCGGGACCGAGGCCCATCGCCCGGTGGTCGGCGATCTCCGCGCGGTCGCGGGCGCCGAGCTCGAAGCCCTCCGCGGCCCGGGCCGCCTCCGCCCACGCCTCCACGGCGTGCGGCCGCAGGGTGTCCGACAGGTGCCGTGCCCGTGCGAGCAGGGCCGGCAGACCGGACGCACCGTCCGCCGTGTCCGCCCGGTCCGCCGCCGGCGACGGCTCACCGGCCGGCACCGCGGGCCGCGCCGGGACCGCGCCCGGGGACCGCACGCCGAGCGGCAGCCGCTCCACCAGGGGGCGCCGGGCCATGCGCGCGCGGGCCCGCTCGCCGATGTGCCCGGTGCCGTTGCGCTCGTCGAAGCGCGCCGCCAGGGCGAGCGCCTCCGCACGCGCGTACGCGCCGAGTTCCGCCGCGGTCCACGCCCGGCCGGCCGGACCGGGCACCTCCAGGTCGGCCGGCCCCCGTTCGGTGAGCCGGTCCATGAGCAGGGCCACCGCGCACAGGAAGTCCAGCCCGCTGCGCGGGTTCCCCTCGTCCGTGAAGTACGCCGGCCGCTGCGCGAGCAGCTCCAGACCGCGTGCCTCGTTGCCGCTCAGCGCGCAGAACTCCACGTGGTCCGCGTACGCCCCCCGCATGCTCTCCATGGACCGCACCAGCCGGAAGCCGCGCAGGTGGTGGGCGCGCGCCTCCTCCGTGCGCCCCAGCCGCAACAGCGGCACCAGGGACGACGCGAGCACCGTGTGCGGTTCGTGGGCGCAGGTGAACTCGCCCTCCAGGACCGGCCGCCACAGCTCGAGCGCCTCCGCGTCCCGGCCCGTCTCCGCCTGCCACCAGCCCTGCCCGTGCAGCTCGCACGCGGGGCAGTCGGCCATGGAGTCCCGGTCGGCGGCCAGCCACGCGGCATACGCCCGCTCGGCCCGCCCCACGTCCCCGATGTGCGCGGCCACACTGAACTCGGCGCTGCGCACCGCCCGTTCGGAGTGACCGGCGAGCCGGTAGCGGTGCTCCATCTCGCCGAGCCACTTCTCGACCGAGGCGAGCGGGACGTGCGGCTGGTCGAGCATGCCGGCCGACATCCACTTGAACACCCAGTGCAGCGAGTGCGTCTCGTACGCGTCGAAGTCCTCGGGCCGCTCGTCCCACATGCGCAGCAGCCGCGCGAAGGGGACGAACATCTTCGCCTTCTCGGAGCTGTAGTTGTAGACCGTCAGCTGGTGCCCGAGCGCCTCGATCACGGCGAGCGGGACGTTCAGCCGCTCGGCCTCCAGCAGCAGTCGCTCCGCCCGGGCGTTGCGGGCCGGCCCCTCCGGCCGTCCGGCGTTCTCCGCCATCGCCCGGCGCAGGGAGTCGAGGTCCGTGATCCCGCCCATCAGCGACCGCCCCCCGCGGAGTCGTCGTGCGTGGCCCATTCCAGAAGACCGATGAACGCCCGGTTCAGCAGCGCCGAGTCGGCGGGTCGCAGCGGACGCTGCGCCATGAGCAGCGCCTGCCCGTACAGGGACTCCGTCGCGGTGCCCATCAGCTCGGGGTCGCCCAGCGAGCCGATCCGCCGTACCAGCGGGTTGAGGTGGTTGAGCACCAGACGCGCGCGGGGAGCACCGCCGCGCAGCGAGCCGAGGATGCCCGCCCACAGGTCGTCGGCCTGCTCCTGGGCCTCGGCCCGGGCCTGTTCGTGCCGGGCCGCCCGGTCGTCCAGATGCAGTGCCGGCACCGACAGCGGGTGGAAGGAGCGCAGCACGACGTCGCAGCCCAGCGGATCGAGCCTGGCCCGCGCGGCCGCCAGGAACCGGGACAGGGCCAGCTCCTCGGCCGGGTCGACCGCGTCCAGGTGGGCGGTCACGGTGTCCGCGTCCAGTTCGGCGACCGCGGTGCCCGGCCGCACCGCGGGAAGCGCCTCGACCAGCTCGCTGTCGTACGTGTAACCGCCGTTGACCACGCCGATGCCCTGCGCGGACGCGATCGGCGCGACCTGCCGGTACTCCTCCACCGTCCGCGTGAAGTGCACCACCGGGTGCCGCCGCGCGAACTCCTCCAGGGACAGCTGCCCGTCGGTGGTCTCGAACGGCAGCCAGGGCAGCATGGTACGCAGCATCCCCGGGTCGTGCCGCGCCAGCGACTTCACGCCCAGGTGGTGCACCGACAGGAACGCGGCCAGCCGCTCCGGATCACCGGCGGCCAGCCCGGTCAGCCAGGCACGGATCCGCTCGCCCAGCGCCTCGCGCACCCCGGCCAGCGCCTCGTCCTCGTACAGCGCCTCGCGCGAGGCCGTGGGCCGCAGGCTGTCGGTGTCGAGGACGCAGCGTACGAAGAACGCCCAGTCGGGCAGCAACTGCTCGGCCCGCTCGGTCAGCAGCATGCCCTTGAGGTGCACCCGGTGGCCCGCGCGCTGCGCCGGACCGACCGCCGACGGCAGCACGTACGCCACCCCGCGGATCCCGGCCAGCGGCACGTCCAGGGCGATGGCGTCCAGCGGGGTGAAGCCGAACAGCTCGTGGCAGTGCCGGGCCAGCGCCACCCTGCGGGCGCCCGGACTCGGATACGGCCGGTCCCAGGGCGCGGGCAGGGCGGTGACCACCTCCTCGCCCACCCGCACGTCGTACGGCAGCAGCGAGCCGAAGTCCCGGGCCAGCGCCAGCACCCGGTCCTCGGCCAGCCACTCCGCCGCCCCCGCCCGCGCCACCAGGTGCACGGTGGTGCCCGGTTCGGGCCGTGCCTCGTCCGGCAGCGTCCGCACGGTGTACGAACCGTCGTCGTGCGCCGTCCACTCCACGGGCGGCGCACCGGGCGTACGGGCGCTGCGGCTGACCACCCGGATCCGCTCGGCCACCACGAAACACGCCAGCAGACCGATGCCGAACTGCCCGAGGAAGTCCGAGCGGGCCTCCTGCAGCCCCTCGGCGCGCTTGGAGCTGCGCCCGATGGTGGCGAGCAGGTCGTGCACGTCCGCCTCGGTGAGCCCCACGCCGGTGTCCTCCACCCGCAACGAGCCCGCCTCCACGGACAGCCGCACGCGGGCCGGCGCGTCCGGCTCCGCCGCGCGCCGGGCGGTGAGGGCGTCGACGGCGTTCTGCAGCAGCTCGCGCAGATAGACCTTGGGACTGGAGTAGAGGTGGCGGGAGAGCAGGTCCACCAGGCCGCGCAGATCGACCTGGAACGTATGGGGCTGCCGGGGAGCCTGAGAGGCCTGGGGTGTCTGTGAGGTCTGGGAGTCCATCGTCACGGCGCCGGCGGGGGGACTCGCGACGGCGCGGGGTCGGGCGGTCCCAGTGGGGCGGCGACCGCGGAAAAGAGGGCCGGGCGCGTCATCCTAGAACTCCGGACACTGGCCTGACCAGGTATTTCCCGAGACTTCCGCAAAGCGCCAGGACCCGGCGTCCCCGCGCTGTCAGTGCCGTGGTGTGCAATGGACCCCGTGCCCGCACTGGAAGAACCACTGAAGAAGGTGCTCGGCCCCGCCACCGCGAAGGTGATGGCCGAGCACCTCGGCCTGCACACCGTCGGCGACCTCCTGCACCACTATCCGCGCCGGTACGAGGAGCGCGGCCAGCTCACCCACCTCGCCGACCTCCCCATGGACGAACACGTCACGGTGGTCGCCCAGGTCGCCGACGCCCGCCTGCACACCTTCGCCTCCGCCAAGGCCCCGCGCGGCAAGGGCCAGCGCCTGGAGGTGACCATCACGGACGGCAGCGGCCGACTCCAACTGGTCTTCTTCGGCGCCGGCGTCCACAAGCCCCACAAGGAACTCCTGCCGGGCACCCGCGCGCTGTTCGCGGGCAAGGTCTCCGTCTTCAACCGCCGCCTCCAGCTCGCCCACCCTGCCTACGAGTTGCTGCGCGGCGACGGCGACGACGCGGAGGAGACGGTCGAGAGCTGGGCCGGCGCCCTCATCCCGATCTACCCCGCCACGGCCAAGCTGGAGTCCTGGAAGATCGGCAAGGCGCTGCAGACGGTCCTGCCCAGCGCCCGGGAGGCCGTCGACCCGCTCCCGGAGTCCCTGCGCGAGGGCCGCGGCCTGGTCCCCCTCCCCGAGGCCCTGCTGAAGATCCACCGCCCGCAGACCAAGGCGGACATCGAGGACGCCCGCGCCCGCCTCAAGTGGGACGAGGCCTTCGTCCTCCAGGTCGCCCTCGCCCGCCGTCGGCACGCCGACGCCCAGCTCCCCGCGGTCGCCCGCAGGCCCGGGCCGGACGGCCTCCTCGCCGCCTTCGACGACCGCCTCCCCTTCACGCTCACCGAGGGCCAGCAGAAGGTCTCCGCGGAGATCTTCGCCGACCTCGCCACCGAACACCCGATGCACCGGCTGCTCCAGGGGGAGGTGGGGTCGGGGAAGACGATGGTCGCCCTGCGCGCCATGCTCGCCGTCGTCGACGCCGGAGGACAGGCGGCGATGCTCGCGCCCACCGAGGTGCTCGCCCAGCAGCACCACCGGTCGGTCACCGAGATGATGGGCGAGCTCGCCGAGGGCGGCATGCTGGGCGGGGCCGAGAACGCCACCAAGGTGGTGCTGCTCACCGGCTCCATGGGCGCGGCCGCGCGGCGCCACGCCCTGCTGGACCTGGCCACCGGCGAGGCCGGCATCGTCATCGGCACCCACGCGCTGATCGAGGACAAGGTGCAGTTCCACGACCTGGGCCTGGTCGTGGTCGACGAACAGCACCGGTTCGGGGTGGAGCAGCGCGACGCCCTGCGCGGCAAGGGCAAGCAGCCGCCGCACCTGCTCGTCATGACCGCCACGCCCATTCCGCGCACGGTCGCCATGACCGTCTTCGGCGACCTGGAGACCTCCGTCCTCGACCAGCTCCCGGCCGGGCGCTCGCCGATCGCCAGCCATGTCGTCCCCGCCGCCGACAAGCCGCACTTCCTCGCCCGCGCCTGGGAGCGGGTGCGCGAGGAGGTGGCGGGCGGCCACCAGGCGTACGTGGTCTGCCCGCGCATCGGCGACGAGGAGGACGACCCGAAGAAGGCCGGCCGGAAGAAACCGGCGTCCCCCGAGGACGAGGCCGAGAAGCGTCCGCCCCTCGCCGTCCTCGACGTCGCCGACCAGCTCGCGAAGGGCCCGCTGCACGGTCTGCGGGTCGAGGTCCTGCACGGCAGGATGCCGCCCGACGACAAGGACGCCGTCATGCGCCGCTTCGCCGCCGGCGAGACCGACGTCCTGGTCGCCACGACCGTCATCGAGGTCGGCGTCAACGTCCCGAACGCCACCGCGATGGTGATCATGGACGCCGACCGCTTCGGCGTCTCCCAGCTCCACCAGCTGCGCGGCCGCGTCGGCCGCGGCTCGGCCCCCGGCCTGTGCCTGCTGGTCACCGAGATGCCCGAGGCGAGCGCGGCCCGGCAGCGGCTGAACGCGGTGGCCTCCACCCTCGACGGCTTCGAGCTCTCCCGGATCGACCTCGAACAGCGCCGCGAGGGCGATGTGCTGGGCCAGGCCCAGTCCGGTACCCGGTCCAGCCTGCGCATGCTCGCGGTCATCGACGACGAGGAGATCATCGCCGAGGCCCGCAGGGAGGCCACCGCGGTCGTCGCCGCCGACCCGGAGCTGGAGCGCCTGCCGGCCCTGCGCACGGCGCTGGACGCCCTCCTGGACGAGGAGAGGGAGCAGTACCTGGAGAAGGGCTGAGGCCGGCGCCGTCCGGGGGACCGGGGCGGCGCCGGAGCGCGGCTCCACCGGCGGGCGCGAGCGGCGCCACGACGGACCCGCGGCCACCGACGCGACGCCCGGCGCCCTCCGCCTGCGAGACTGGACCCGTCACCACTCCACGAACGAGGACCCGAGATGACCCGCGTGATCGCCGGCGCGGCCGGCGGACGCCGCCTGGCCGTTCCGCCGGGCAACGGCACCCGTCCCACCTCCGACCGCGCGCGCGAGGGTCTGTTCTCCACCTGGCAGGCGCTGCTCGGCGGCCCGCTGGACGGCGAACGCGTCCTCGACCTGTACGCCGGGTCCGGAGCCGTCGGGCTGGAGGCCCTGTCCCGGGGCGCCGGCCACACCCTGCTCGTCGAGGCCGACGCCCGGGCCGTGCGCACGGTCCGGGACAACGCCAGGACGCTCGGGCTCCCCGGCGCCGAGGTCCGTCCGGGCAAGGCGGAACAGGTCATCCGCACGGCGCCGCCGGACGAGCCGT
>NZ_MSGP01000207.1 GCF_002078235.1 Streptomyces viridosporus | reverse complement strand
ACCCGTCGGCGGTGCCCTCGCGCCCGCGAGGGCACCGCCGACGGGTCGTACCGCACCTCCACCCCGCCGAAGCCGAACCAGTCGGACACCGTCGCCCGCACCGGGGGCGTCAGCACGAGCACCGTCAGCAGGCCGCACACCGCGGCGGTCAGCGCCCGCCACCGCGCCCGCGTCCAGCGCCGCACCGCCCGCCACCGCGCCCCGGCGCCCCGCGGCCCGGCCGCGGGAACCGGTGCCTCCTCCCGCTGCCCCGAGGGCGCAGGCGGCGCTTCCACGGCCAGTATCTGCTCCAGCACCCGCTCGACCATCGACTCGGACCCCGCCGGGTCCGCCGCCCCGGCCGGTCCGTCCAGGGACCGTCCCAGCGCCCGCAGCTCCTCCCGCAGCCGGGCGGCCCTCGCACGCCGGTGCTCCGCGCCGCCGGGGCGGTCGCCGTCGTACGCCCCGCTCACGCCCTCTTCCCTTCTTCCCGGTCTTCCCGGTCTTCCCGGTCTTCCCGGTCTTCCCGGTCTCCCCGGGGCCGGAAGTCCGGCAGCAGGCGCTCCAGCTTGCGCAGGGCGCGGTTCAGCCGCGACTTCACCGTGCCCCGGGGCCAGCCCAGGGCCTGGGCGGTCTCCCGCTCGTCCATCTCCAGCAGATAGCGGTAGGTGACGACCAGGCGGTGCTCCTCGCCCAGCTTCTCCAGGGCGGCCACCAGCGCTCCGCGCCGCTCCGCATCGAGCGTCGCGACCGCCGGATCCGCCGACTCCGGTATCACCGGCTCCGCCCGGGTGAACGCCGCCTCGCGGCCGACGAGGGTGTGCCGGCGGGCCGCCGCACGCACGGTGTTCCTCGTCTCGTTGGCCACGATCGACAGCAGCCACGGCCGGAACGCCATGCCGTCCCGGAACCGGCCCAGCGCGCAGTACGCCTTGACGAAGGCCTGCTGCACCACGTCCTCCGCGTCCGCCCCCGCCCCGAGCGCGGCGGCCGCCCTGAGCGCGATGCCCGTATGGGCCCGCACCAGCTCCGCGTACGCCTCCGCCTCCCCGGCGCGTACGCGTGCGATCACCGCGGCCTCATCGACGATGCGGCCCCCCTCCCGCGTCCTCACACTTTTGTTACACCGCCGGGTCCGGTTCGGTTCCCCCCTGTTTCCGGTCCGTTCCCGACCGCCCCGCGGGACCTGAGAGAATGAGGGCATGGCCTCTGAACGTCCCCGCGTGCTCTCCGGTATCCAGCCGACCTCCGGCTCGTTCCACCTCGGCAACTACCTCGGCGCCGTCCGCCAGTGGGTCGACCTGCAGAACACCCACGACGCGTTCTACATGGTCGTCGACCTGCACGCGGTCACGGTCCCGCAGGACCCGAAGGAACTCCGCGAGAACACCCGCGTCGCCGCCGCCCAGCTGCTCGCGGCCGGCCTCGACCCGGACCGCTGCACGTTGTTCGTCCAGAGCCACGTCCCCGAGCACGCCCAGCTCGGCTGGCTGATGAACTGCATCACCGGCTTCGGCGAGGCCTCGCGCATGACGCAGTTCAAGGACAAGTCCGCCAAGCAGGGCAGCGACCGCACGACCGTCGGCCTGTTCACGTACCCGATGCTGATGGTCGCCGACATCCTGCTGTACCAGGCCGACCAGGTCCCCGTCGGCGAGGACCAGCGCCAGCACCTGGAGCTGACCCGGGACCTCGCCGACCGCTTCAACCAGACCTACGGCGACACCTTCACCGTCCCGAGCGCGTACATCCTCAAGGAGACGGCGAAGATCTACGACCTCCAGGACCCGACGATCAAGATGAGCAAGTCGGCGTCCACGCCGAAGGGCCTCATCAACCTCCTGGACGAGCCGAAGACCACGGCGAAGAAGGTCAAGAGCGCGGTCACCGACACCGACACCGTGATCCGCTACGACGCCGAGAACAAGCCGGGGGTGAGCAACCTCCTCACGATCTACTCGACCCTCACCGGGACGGGCGTCACCGAACTGGAGGAAAGGTACGCCGGCAAGGGCTACGGCGCGCTCAAGACGGACCTCGCCGAGGTCATGGTCGAGTTCGTGACCCCGTTCAAGGAGCGCACCCAGCAGTACCTGGACGACCCCGAGACGCTCGACTCGCTCCTGGCCAAGGGCGCGGAGAAGGCGCGCGCCGTCGCCGCGGAGACCCTCGCCCGGGCGTACGACCGGATGGGCTTCCTGCCCGCCAAGCACTGAGCCGGCGCACTGAACCGGCCCACGGCGCGAATCCGTACCACCGCACAGCGCTGCACATCACTCCGGTTGCGCCTGCCCGCATCCGGGTCGTGGTCGTACAGTCGATAACCGGGTGACCGTTTGGGCGGTCACCCGGCGCGTACCGGAGCCACCGCACCGCGCTCCAGCACCGCGCTTCACCACCACAACGACAGGAGACGACGTGGGGACCGTAACGATCGGTGTGTCGATCGCGGTCCCGGAGCCTCACGGCAGCCGGCTTCAGCAGCTGCGCGCGGGCTTCGGCGACGCCGCGGCGCACGGCATCCCCACCCACGTCACCCTGCTGCCGCCGACGGAGGTCGACGACGCCGACCTGCCGGCCATCGAGGCGCACCTGAGCGAGGTCGCCGCGGCCGGGCGGCCCTTCCCCATGCGGTTGTCGGGCACCGGCACCTTCCGGCCGCTGTCGCCGGTGGTGTTCGTCCGGGTCGTCGAGGGCGCCGAGGCCTGCACCTGGCTGCAGAAGCAGGTCCGCGACGCCTCCGGCCCCGTCGCCCGCGAGCTGCAGTTCCCGTACCACCCGCACGTCACCGTGGCGCACGGCATCGAGGAAGCGGCCATGGACCGCGCCTTCGAGGAACTCGCCGACTACGAGGCCGAGTGGCCCTGCACCGGCTTCGCGCTCTACGAGCAGGGCGCCGACGGGGTGTGGCGCAAGCTGCGGGAGTTCCCCTTCGGCACCGCCGTGGTGCCGCCGCAGGCCGGGCCGGTGGACCGGGGCTCCGTCTCCGCCCACTGAGCCCCGCACCCGTGCGGACCCTCGCCGTGCTCCGCCGGGCCTCAGACCGGCAGCCGCCGGAACACCCCCCGCGGCAGATGCCGCAGCACCGACATCACCACGCGCAGCGCGCCCGGCACCCACACCGTCTCCGAGCGGCGCCGCAGCCCCAGCTCCACGGCCGCCGCGACCGCCTCCGGAACGGTGGCGAGCGGCGCCTCGGGCAGACCGGCGGTCATCCGCGTGCGGACGAAGCCGGGGCGTACGACCATGACGTGCACGCCGGTGCCGTGGAGCGCGTCGCCCAGGCCCTGCGCGAAGGCGTCCAGACCGGCCTTGCTGGAGCCGTAGATGAAGTTCGCGCGGCGGGCCCGCTCGCCCGCGACGGAGGACAGCACCACCAGGGAGCCGTGGCCCTGCGACTGGAGCGCCCGCGCGCACACCAGGCCCGCCGAGACCGCACCGGTGTAGTTGGTCTGCGCGACCCGCACCGCGGCCCGCGGGTCCCGCTCGTCGCGGGCCTGGTCGCCGAGGGTGCCGAAGGCGAGCAGCACCATGTCGACGTCGCCCTCGGCGAAGACCTTGCCGAGCGCGTCCTCGTGGCCGGCGGGGTCGAGCGCGTCGAAGGCGACGGTGCGCACCTCGGCGCCGAGGGCGCGCAGGTGCGCGGCGGCCTCGTCCAGACCGGGGGAGGGGCGGCCGGCCAGCCACACCGTGCGGGTGCGGCGGGCGATCAGCCGACGGGCGGTGGCCAGCGCGATCTCGGACGTACCGCCGAGGACGAGCAGGGTCTGGGGGAGGCCGAAGGCGTCCTTCACGACAGCTCCTAGGTCTTTCGTACGGATCGGGCCGGATCGAGGAGCGGTGCCGGGGCCCGCGGGCCCCGGCACGGTCCGCACGACGGGCCCCGGCGGTGGGGCGGTGGTCTCAGAGGCGGAGCCGGCGGGCCAGGTCGGAGGTGAACACCCCGCGCGGGTCCAGCTCCGCGCGCAGCGCGCGGAAGTCGTCCAGGCGCGGGTACATGGCCGCGAGCAGCTCCGGGCGCAGCCGGGAGTCCTTGGCGAGGTAGACGCGCCCGCCGGCCGCGGCGACCTCCTCGTCGAGCCCGTCGAGGAGGGCGCCGAGGCCGGGCAGGGACGCCGGGACGTCCAGGGCCAGGGTCCAGCCCGGCACGGGGAAGGACAGCCAGCCGGGGTCGGCCTCGCCGAAGCGCTTGAGGACGGCCAGGAAGGACGGGCAGCGGCGTTCGGAGATGCGGCGCACGATCCGGCGCAGGACGTCCTCCCGGCCGTGACCGACGACGAACTGGTACTGCACGAAGCCGCTGCGGCCGTAGACCCGGTTCCAGTGGGGCACGCCGTCCAGGGGGTGGAAGAAGGTGGGGATCCGCTGGAGCTGCCCCGTCCGCGCGCGGGGCGCCCTGCGGTACCACAGCGCGTTGAACAGCCCCACGGTGGTGCGGTTGAGCAGGCCCTCGGGGACGAAGGACGGGGCGGCCGGGAGCCGGGAGGTGCGGAAGGCCAGCGGCTCCCGGCGCGCCCGCGTGCCGCCGGGCAGCGCGTCCAGGGGGGCGTGGTCGCCGCGGGTGAGCACCGCGCGGCCGGTGGCCGCGCCGCGGGCCAGCAGGTCGATCCAGGCGACCGAGTAGCGGTAGCGGTGGTCGTCGGCGGACAGGCGGGCCATCAGGTCGTCGAGGTCGTCCGCGCGCTCGGTGTCGACCGACATCAGCGAGGTCTCGACCGGCTGGAGCCGGAGCGTCGCGGTCAGGACCACCCCGGTCAGACCCATGCCGCCCGCGGTCGCGTCGAACAGCGGCGTGCCCGGCGCGACGGTACGGACCCGTCCGTCGGCGGTGAGCAGGTCCAGGGACAGCACATGGCGGGAGAAGGAGCCCGACACGTGGTGGTTCTTGCCGTGGATGTCGGCGCCGATCGCCCCGCCGACGGTCACGTAGCGCGTGCCCGGGGCGCGCCGATCCGCGCGGCGATCTCGCCGTACGTCATGGTCGCCCCGTAGGGGACGTCGTCGAGCGCGGCCCAGACCTTCTCCCGGAAGGGGGTGCCGGTGGTGCGCACGGCCAGCCGGAACTCCTCCAGCTCGCCGGCGAAGTACGCGGCGAGCTGCTCCTCGGCCGCGCGGAACGGTCCCGGGTCCCGCCGCCAGCCGTCCTGGACGGTGCGCCCGCCCTTCTGCCCGGGCACGGAGAGCGAGGTCAGCTCGCCGGCCGGGGTGGCGGTGAGCAGGAGCGGCCCGAGGGGGCTGTCCGCGCTCGTCCAGTACACGGTGGTCGTCGTCGTGCTCATCGGTACTCCAACTCCCCTGCGGCGCGCAGGTGGTTCAGGGCGTAGGTGCGCCAGGGGCGCCAGCTGTCGGGAACGTCGGTGCCGGGCGGGGCCACGTCCGGGTCGCCGAGGGCACGGGCGCGGATCCCGGCGATCGTACGGGCGTCCAGGCCGGGGACGGCGCCCAGGGCGTCCCGGGCCTCGTCCCGGTCGGCGCCGGGGCCGAGGCGGACGGCGCCGTCGGCGAGGGCGGCGGTGAGCGCGCCCAGGGTGCCGCCGGGCTCGGCCTCGGCGAGGACGCCCGCTTCGGGGAACAGGTGGGTGAGGCCGCCGCAGGGGGCGTCGAGGGCCTTGCCGTACCGCTGGACCAGCCGCGCGGCCTCCTCGCGGCCCACCAGGACGCGCACCGCCAGCTCCTCCGGGTCGGCGGCCCCCGGCGAGCGCAGCCCGGGCCGGGCGGCGACCAGCGGGGCGAGCCGGGGGTCGGCGCCGAGCCGCTCGTCGACCGCGTACGGGTCGGCGTCCAGGTCGAACAGCCGCCGCAGCCGCTGGACCGCGGTGGTCAGGTCGCGCGGATCGGTGAGGTGGACCCGGGCGTCGAGCCAGCCGCCGGGGTGGGCGCCCGCCCCGGTGCGCGCGGCGCCGGTGCGCTCGTGGACGGCGGCGATGCCGGTGCCGTAGGGGAGCCGCAGCGTGCGCCGGTAGGTGCGGGCGCCCGGGGGGCCGCTCACGTCCTCCACGCCGGGGACGGCCTCGCGTTCCAGCAGGTCGAAGACGGGTCCGGACGGGTAGGGGCCGCGGTGGGCGAGCCTCAGGGGGATCCCGGCGGACGGCGTGGCGGGGCGTGCGCCGGTCCGGCCCCGGCCGGGCGCGGCGGCCCGCAGCTCACTGGGCGTGGCGGCGTACACGGCCCGGACGGTCTCGTTGAACTGCCGCACGCTGGCGAATCCGGCGGCGAAGGCGATGTGGGTGACCGGGAGCCCGGTGGTCTGGAGCAGGACGCGCGCGGCGTGCGCCCGCTGCGCCCGGGCGAGGGCAACGGGCCCGGCGCCGAGCTCGCCGGTGAGCTGCCGCTGCACCTGGCGGGCGCTGTAGCCGAGCCGTGCGGCGAGTCCGGCGACGCCCTCGCGGTCGACCACGCCGTCGGCGATCAGCCGCACGGCCCGGCCCACGACGTCGGCCCGCACGTTCCACTCGGCGGAGCCGGGGACGGCGTCCGGACGGCACCGCCGGCAGGCCCGGAAGCCG
>NZ_MSGP01000206.1 GCF_002078235.1 Streptomyces viridosporus | reverse complement strand
GGGCGGGGGTGGGTGACGGCGGGCACGTTCTTGGAGCCGACCACGGCGCCGCCCAGGAGCAGGTAGAGGACGGCCATCCGGATGGAGACCCCGTTGGTGACCTGCTCGACGACGGTGCAGCGGTCGGAGTCGGCGACCTCGGCGGTGATCTCCATGCCGCGGACCATCGGGCCGGGGTGCATCACGAGGGCGTGCTCGGGCATCCGCGCCATGCGGTCGCCGTCGAGGCCGTAACGCCGTGAGTACTCGCGCTCGGTGGGGAAGAACGCGGCGTTCATCCGCTCGCGCTGGACCCGCAGCATCATCACGGCGTCGGACTTGGGCAGGGTGCTGTCGAGGTCGTAGGAGACCTCGCAGGGCCAGGTCTCCACGCCGACCGGCAGCAGGGTCGGCGGGGCGACGAGGGTGACCTCGGCACCGAGGGTGTGCAGCAGGTCGACGTTGGAGCGGGCGACCCGGCTGTGCAGGACGTCGCCGACGAGCGTGATGCGCCGGCCGGAGAGGTCCTGGCCGAGCCCGGTGTCCCGGCCGACGAGCCGGCGCCGCATGGTGAAGGCGTCGAGCAGGGCCTGGGTGGGGTGCTGGTGGGTGCCGTCGCCGGCGTTGATGACGGCGGCGTCGATCCAGCCCGAGGTGGCCAGGCGGTAGGGGGCTCCGGAGGCGCCGTGCCGGATGACCACGGCGTCGACCCCCATGGCCTCCAGGGTCTGGGCGGTGTCCTTCAGGGACTCGCCCTTGGAGACGCTGGAGCCCTTGGCGGTGAAGTTGATGACGTCCGCGGACAGCCGCTTCTCGGCGGCCTCGAAGGAGATCCGGGTCCTCGTCGAGTCCTCGAAGAAGAGGTTGACCACGGTCCGGCCGCGCAGGGTCGGCAGTTTCTTGATCGGCCGGTCGGCGACCCGGGCCATCTCCTCGGCGGTGTCGAGGATCAGGACGGCGTCGTCGCGGGTGAGGTCGGCGGCCGAGATGAGATGGCGCTGCATCTGTCAGGCTCCGTAAGGCAGTTCAATGAGGCGAAATCGGGCGTCCGGGCACGCGCGAGGGCGTGCCGGGCCGGCGCACGGGGGGTCGGCGCGCGCCCGATGTGCTACTGAGCGGTCCGCTTCGCACCGAGCAGGACGGTGTCGCGACCGTCCTCCTCGGCGAGCAGGACCTTGACCGTCTCCCGCAGCGACGTGGGGAGGTTCTTGCCGACGTAGTCGGCACGGATGGGCAGTTCGCGGTGGCCGCGGTCGACGAGGACGGCGAGCTGCACCGCGCGGGGGCGCCCGATGTCGTTCAGCGCGTCGAGGGCGGCGCGGATGGTGCGGCCGGAGAAGAGGACGTCGTCGACGAGGACGACCAGGCGGCCGTCGATGCCGTCACCGGGGATCTCGGTGCGGGCCAGCGCACGCGGCGGGTGCATGCGCAGGTCGTCGCGGTACATGGTGATGTCGAGCGAGCCGACCGGAACCTTGCGCTCGGTGATCTGCTCGAGCTTGGCGGCGAGCCGCTGGGCCAGGAAGACGCCTCGGGTGGGGATGCCGAGGAGCACCACGTCGTCGGCGCCCTTGGCGCGTTCGACGATCTCGTGGGCGATGCGGGTCAGCACCCGCGCGATGTCGGGACCCTCGAGAACGGGCCGCGCATCGGACTGCGTGTCCATGAGAAACGGACCTCCTTCTCCGCCTCACGGGACGGACCTTAAAGGACGTCGGAATTGCGGTGCCTACGGTACCAGGTCGCAGCGACACGCCTGATCGCCCCCGCGTCACTCCCCTGGCGTAACCGATCTTCGATACCACGGAAGAGTCGGTGTGGACCATTCGGCTTGACGCACGAGAGTAACGCTGCGTAACCTCACAGTGAGTTACCAGCCGCGCGGCTCGGAAACCCAACCAGTCGCGTCGACACAGTGCCGGGGAGCCATATGTCCAGCGAATACGCCAAACAGCTCGGGGCCAAGCTCCGGGCGATCCGCACCCAGCAGGGCCTTTCCCTCCACGGTGTCGAGGAGAAGTCCCAGGGACGCTGGAAGGCCGTCGTGGTCGGTTCGTACGAGCGCGGGGACCGCGCCGTGACCGTGCAGCGCCTCGCGGAGCTGGCGGACTTCTACGGCGTTCCGGTGCAGGAGCTGCTGCCGGGCACCACCCCTGGGGGCGCCGCCGAGCCGCCGCCGAAGCTGGTCCTGGACCTGGAGCGGCTGGCCACGGTGCCGGCCGAGAAGGCGGGCCCGCTGCAGCGCTACGCGGCCACGATCCAGTCCCAGCGAGGTGACTACAACGGCAAGGTGCTCTCGATCCGCCAGGACGACCTGCGCACCCTCGCCGTCATCTACGACCAGTCGCCCTCGGTCCTCACCGAGCAGCTGATCAGCTGGGGCGTCCTGGACGCGGACGCGCGGCGCGCGGTGGCCTCCCACGAGGAGAGCTGAGCGCACAGCCTTCCGCGGGTCGAGCAGAAACGTACCGCCGGGGTGGCCGGGACCGTGCAGGTCCCGGCCACCCCGGCGGTGTTTCGCACGTGCCCCGGTCCACCGGGCGCGCGACATGCCGGAGGGCCCGCGACGTGCGTCGCCGCGGGCCCTCCGGCATGTCTGTGCCGAGCCTCTCAGACCTCGTCGCGGCGCAGCGACGGCTTGAGCTCCTTGAGCCGGCCGAGCAGGCCGTTGACGAACGAGGGCGACTCGTCCGTGGAGAACTCCTTGGCCAGCTGCACCATCTCGTCGAGGACGACGGCGTCCGGGGTCTCGTCGACCCAGAGCAGCTCGTAGGCGCCGAGACGCAGGATGCTGCGGTCGACGACCGGCATCCGGTCGAGCGTCCAGCCGACCGAGTACTGGGCGATCAGCCCGTCGATGCGCTGCGCGTGCTCGGCGTAGCCCTCGACCAGCTGCATCGTGTACTCGCTCACCGGCGGCTGCCGGGTGTCGGTCCGGGAGTGCCGGATCCAGTCCGCGAGGACCGTCAGGACGTCGGCGCCGCGCTGGTCGCCCTCGAAGAGGATCTGGAAGGCGCGCTTGCGGGCCGTGTTGCGGGCAGCCACGGTTAGCCGTTCACCCGGCCGAGGTAGTCGCTGGTGCGGGTGTCCACCTTGATCTTCTCACCGGTGGTGATGAAGAGCGGGACCTGGATCTGGTGGCCGGTCTCCAGCGTGGCGGGCTTGGTGCCGCCGGTGGAGCGGTCGCCCTGGACGCCCGGCTCGGTCTCCTGGACGGTCAGCTCGACGGCGGCGGGCAGCTCGACGAAGAGCACCTCGCCCTCGTGGGTGGCGACGGTGGCCTCGAAGCCCTCGACGAGGAAGTGGGCGGCGTCGCCGACCACCTTGCGGTCGATGTGCAGCTGGTCGTAGGTCTCCATGTCCATGAAGACGAAGTAATCGCCGTCCATGTAGGAGAACTGCATGTCGCGCTTGTCGACGGTGGCCGTATCGACCTTGACGCCGGCGTTGAAGGTCTTGTCGACGGTCTTGCCGGAGAGCACGTTCTTGAGCTTGGTGCGCACGAAGGCCGGGCCCTTGCCGGGCTTGACGTGCTGGAACTCGACGACGGACCAGAGCTGGCCGCCTTCGAGCTTGAGCACCATGCCGTTCTTGAGGTCGTTCGTGGAAGCCACGGTTGAGGAATCTCCTGGACTGAACTGACGTGGACGACCCCGGGGCGGCGCACAGCGCGAGGCTAGAGCGCGAGCAGCTCCTTGGTCGTGATGGTGAGTAGCTCGGGTCCGCCGTCCGCCTCGGGGCGCACGACGAGCGTGTCATCGATCCGGACACCACCCCGGCCCGGGAGGTGGACTCCCGGTTCGACGGTGACCGGCACGCAAGCGTCCAGTTTACCCATGGCCGCAGGGCTCAACCGAGGGTCCTCGTCGATTTCGAGCCCGACTCCGTGCCCCGTGAGGGCGGGGAGGGCGTCGGCGTACCCGGCGGAATCCAGCACGTGGCGTGCCGCGCGGTCCACGTCGCGGCAGGCGGCGCCCGGGACCAGGGACTCCCGTCCGGCACGCTGGGCGGAGAAGACGAGGTCGTACAGTTCGATCTGCCAGTCCGCGGGGGCCGTGCCGATGACGAAGGTGCGGCCGATCTCGCAGCGGTAGCCCCGGTAGGTGGCACCGAGGCAGACGGAGAGGAAGTCGCCCTCCTCGACACGGCGGTCGGTGGGCCGGTGGCCGGGCCGTCCGGCGTTCGGGCCGGTGGCGACGGAGGTGGGGAAGGCGGGGCCGTCGGCGCCGTGGTCGACGAGGCGGCGCTCCAGCTCCAGGGCGAGATGGCGTTCGGTGCGGCCGACCAGGATGGACTCCAGCAGCTCGCCGAGGGCCTGGTCGGCGATCTCCGCGCCGATGCGCAGGCAGGAGATCTCCTCCTCGTCCTTGACCACCCGGAGCTGCTCGACCGCACGGCCCGTGTCGGTCAGGCGCAGCCCGGGAGCGGCCGAGCGGATGGCGCGGTGCCGGGTCACGGTGAGGTGGTGCTCCTCGACGGCGAGGGAGTCGGCGCCCTGGTCGGCGGCGAGACCGGCCGCCGCGACGGCGGCGTCACCGCCGGCCCCGGGTCCGACGTGCACGCGCAGCGCCTCGTCGGGCCGGGCCTGCGGCGACCGGTCGTCGGGCGGACCGGCGCACACCAGCAGGTCCTCGGTCCTGCCCAGCAGCAGCACGGCACCCTCGGGGGCGGTGCCCGCGAGGTAGCGCACGTTGGCGGGCCGTGACACCAGCGCCGCCGCGCTGCCGCCCGCGTTGCAGCATTCCCGTACCCGGGTGCGGCGGACCGTGTACACCTCTGACATGCTCCGAGCCTATGAGCGGTGGCCGGATACCGCCGGTCGAGAGGTCCGAGTGGGCGGCCTCGCCCGCGCCGCGACCACGGCCCGGCACCGGCGCCGCAGGCGGTGGGGCGGGGGCCTGTCGCTTATACACCTCTGACGC
>NZ_MSGP01000205.1:350-26665 GCF_002078235.1 Streptomyces viridosporus | reverse complement strand
CGCGGCGGCCCGCAGCCGGTCGCGGTACGACCGCTTCAGTGCCGAGCAGCTGACCACGCCGCCGAGGCCCGCCCGGTCGTGCGCCCAGCCACCGATCGCGTCCAGCCAGGGCAGCCGGTCCTCGTCGGTGAGGGGAACACCGGCCGACATCTTGTCGATGTTGGCCTGCGGGTGGAAGTCGTCGGCCTCGGCGTACGGGACGCCGAACCGGGTTGCGAGCAGGGGACCGACGGTGGTCTTGCCGGTGCCCGCGACGCCCATGACCACGACGACGTGGGAGGTGTTCATCGCTGCCTCACTGTCTGATGTCTTCGTTGACACGTGATGTCGACGTAACTGAAGCCCATTAGTAAGACGTTTTCAAGAGAGTGTGATGTATAAGTCTGACTTTTTCTTCCGGTGATCCGTCCCCTACGCTGAGTGCATGAGCACACAGGGCCGCGGGCTGCACGGTCATGTACTGGACATCCTCGGCCCCGAAATCACCGCGGGGGAATACCCTCCCGGCAGCGTGCTGCGCACCGACGAACTCGCCCACCGGTTCGACGTGTCGCGCTCCGTGATGCGGGAAGTGGTGCGCGTGCTGGAGTCCATGCGCCTGGTCGAGTCCCGGCGTCGCGTGGGCGTGACGGTCCTGCCGATCTGCGAGTGGAACGTCTACGATCCCCAGGTCATCCGCTGGCGCCTGGCCGGCGCGGACCGCCCCCGGCAGTTGCGCTCCCTCACCGTGCTCCGCTCGGCGATCGAACCCGTCGCGGCCGGCCTGGCCGCGCGCAACGCCACCGCCGAGCAGTGCGCCGAACTCACCGAGTGCGCCCTCGGCATGGTCGCCCACTCACGCGGTCAGCAGTTGGAGGCGTACCTCGTCCACGACATGGCCTTCCACCGCGTGGTCCTGACCGCCTCCGGCAACGAGATGTTCGCCCGCCTCGGCGACGTCGTCGCCGAGGTCCTGGCCGGCCGCACGCACCACGACGTGATGTTCGACGACCCCGACCCGGCCGCCGTCACCCTCCACGTCCAGGTGGCCGAGGCGGTCCGCGAGCGCGACGCCGCCCGCGCGGAGGAGTTGACCCGTCAGATCACCGTGGGCGCCCTCCAGGAACTGGACATCCTGGCGCCCCGGGTGGAGTTCTGAGCGGACCTAGTCCAGGAAGTCCCCGTCGACGTACGCCCACGTCCCGTCGACCCGCTCGAACCGGCTGCGCTCGTGCAGCGAACCGCCCCGGTAGGACGCCCGGAAGGTCACCGTCCCGGTGGAGTGGAAGGCGGACCCGTCGGCCGTGTCCAGGATCTCCAGCCCGGTCCACCGCATCCGCGGACCGAGGTCGATCCGCTCCGGCCGGGTCCGGGGGTGCCAGGTCCGCATCAGGTAACCGGCGTCCTGCCGCACGAACGCGCAGTACCGCGACCGCATCAGCCTCTCGGCGGTCGGCGCGGCGGCCCCGGCGTGGAACCGGCCGCAGCAGTCCTCGTACGCCTCGGGCAGCCCGCAGGGGCAGGAACGGGTGGTCCGTGGGGTCCGCGTGCTCATGGTCACCCTTCGCGACAACGCCCGAGGGCCGCGACCTCGCGGTCGCGGCCCTCGCGCCTCATGTGTCCGAGGGGGGACTTGAACCCCCACGCCCGATAAAGGGCACTAGCACCTCAAGCTAGCGCGTCTGCCATTCCGCCACCCGGACAAGGTGTCTGTCGCGCGGGTTTCCCCCCGCGGCGACGAAGTAAACATTACCAGGTGTTCCAGGGTGACTCGATCACCCCGCCCCCGCCGGTCTCCGCGTGAACACCGCGTGGCGGCCCGGGCCGGGTCTTGGGGCCCGCGCCGCGGGGAGGGAGGATGAGGGGGACCCACCAGCAGTGACAGCGGGAGGAAGCACGTGAGCGAGACGGACCCGGCCAGGAGCGTCACCGGTGAGGACGAGGTCGTGGACCTCTGTCGCGAGCTGATCCGGATCGACACCAGCAACTACGGCGACCACTCGGGCCCCGGCGAGCGCGAGGCGGCCGAGTACGTCGCCGAGAAGCTCGCCGAGGTGGGCCTCGAACCGAAGATCTTCGAGTCGCACAAGGGGCGCGCCTCCACGGTGGCCCGGATCGAGGGGGAGGACCCCTCCCGGCCCGCGCTGCTGATCCACGGCCACACCGACGTCGTACCGGCCAACGCCGACGACTGGACCCACCACCCCTTCTCCGGCGAGATCGCCGACGGATGCGTGTGGGGGCGCGGGGCCGTCGACATGAAGGACATGGACGCGATGACCCTGGCGGTCGTCCGCGACCGGCTGCGCAGCGGGCGCAAGCCCCCGCGCGACGTCGTCCTCGCCTTCCTCGCCGACGAGGAGGCCGGCGGCACCTACGGCGCCAAGTACCTCGTCCGCGAGCACCCCGAGCTGTTCGAGGGCGTCACCGAGGCGATCGGCGAGGTCGGCGGGTTCTCCTTCACCGTCAACGAGAAGCTGCGCCTCTACCTCGTCGAGACCGCCGAGAAGGGCATGCACTGGATGCGGCTCACCGTCGACGGCACGGCCGGCCACGGCTCGATGACCAACGACGACAACGCGATCACCGAATTGTGCGAGGCCGTGGCCCGCCTCGGCCGGCACCAGTGGCCGGTGCGGGTCACCAAGACCGTACGGGCCTTCCTGGACGAGCTCTCCGACGCGCTCGGCACCGAACTCGACCCCGAGAACATGGACGAGACCCTCGCCAAGCTCGGCGGCATCGCCCGCATGATCGGCACCACGCTGCGCAACTCGGCGGCGCCCACCATGCTCGGCGCCGGCTACAAGGTCAACGTCATCCCCGGCCAGGCCACCGCCCACGTCGACGGCCGTTTCCTGCCCGGTTACGAGGAGGAGTTCCTCGCCGACCTCGACCGGATCCTCGGCCCGCGGGTGAGGCGGGAGGACGTGCACGCCGACAAGGCCGTGGAGACCGACTTCGACGGGCGCCTCGTCGACGCCATGCAGAGCGCGCTGAGTGCCGAGGACCCCATCGCGCGGGCCGTGCCGTACATGCTCTCCGGCGGCACCGACGCCAAGTCCTTCGACGACCTCGGCATCCGCTGCTTCGGCTTCGCGCCGCTGAAGCTGCCCCCGGAGCTGGACTTCGCGGGCATGTTCCACGGCGTCGACGAGCGGGTGCCGGTGGACGGCCTGAAGTTCGGCGTGCGCGTGCTCGACCGTTTCCTGGACGCGTCCTGAAACGGCCGCCCGCGTATTCCAATAATCGTGCAGACGTGCGGAGTTGACTGGGAAGGGTGAATGCGACCATAAGCTCGTAGCCTCATTAGTCCCTCCTCGTTACCCGTGGTGTGATCCTCAGCTCGGGATCGCCTTGCGAATAAGGAGGAACAATGATCAAGAAGGTCGTCGCGGTCGCGGCTGCCACCGGTGGACTGGTTCTCGCGGGCGCGGGTCTGGCCGCCGCCGACTCGGGTGCCCAGGGTGCCGCCGTGCACTCCCCGGGCGTCGTGTCCGGCAACGTGATCCAGGCCCCCATCCACGTCCCCGTGAACGCCTGTGGCAACACGATCTCCGTGATCGGGCTGCTGAACCCCACCTTCGGCAACACCTGCATCAACCAGTGACGTTGTGCCTCGCCCTTTAGGGCATGCCCTCTGAGGGTTTGAGCCCGTCGGCCCCGGAGCGCGCGCCATGCGCTCCGGGGCCGGCCGGTTCTCGAAGAACGTCGGAACACCGGGAATCCGCCGGAACGGAATTCCCGGCACCAGGTCGAAGGCAGGGATTTCAGCAATGCGACAGGTCACCCGCAAGGGTCTGATGACCATGGCGGCCGCCACCGGCGTGCTCGCCGCCGCGGGCGGGATCGCCCACGCCGACTCCGGCGCGCAGGGCACCGCCGCGGGCTCGCCCGGTGTGCTCTCCGGGAACTCGGTGCAGGCTCCGGTGCACGTGCCCGTCAACGTGTGCGGCAACACGGTCGACGTCGTCGGCGTCCTCAACCCGTCCGCGGGCAACGCCTGTGTCAACGAGGGCGGCTCCCCGGCGGACGGACACGCCGGCTCCGGCGACCGCGGCGGGGCGCACGCCGGTGATCAGGCAGGAGCGCACACCGGTGACCACGACGGGGCGTACGCCGGCGGACACGCCACCGGCTCACCCGGTGTGGCCTCCGGCAACCACGTCCAGGTGCCGGTGCACGTCCCGGTGAACGTCTGCGGCAACAGCGTCGACCTCATCGGCATCGGCAACGCCGCCGTGGGCAACGACTGCGCGAACGGCCCCGGCCACGAGACGCCCGGACAGCCCGCCGAGCCGGAGACCCCCGCCGAGCCGGGCAGCCCCGAGCGCCCCGGCGACGAGCCGGCCGCACCGGGCGACCGGACCCCGGAGGACAACCGGCCGATCGCCCACTCCGCTCCCCGGACCGACGTCCAGCTCGCACAGACCGGCAGCGAGCTGCCCGTGGGCCTGGTCCTGCCGGTCGGCGCGGGCGCGCTGCTCGCCGGCGCGGTCCTCTACCGCAAGGCGCGGGCCGCTGCGTGACGCGGGACACACGGAGCGGGCCCCGCGACCGCGGGGCCCGCTCCGTTCCGTGATCCTCTCGGGTCGCCCGGGCTCACCAGGTGGCGCGCACCTGGCGGATGATCCGCCGCCGCAGCCGCACCCTGCGGCTGCCGTCACGCATCAGCGTCAGGCGGTACAACTCCCAGTGACCGTACTCTGCGTGGTCCGTCAGCAGACGTGCCGTCTCCTTGCGGGAGACCCCGCGCGGCACGTGCACGTCGACAAATTCGTATTCCGGCATCGCATCTATTGTGCGGTCCGGCCCCCGGTACGGATAGCGTCTGCACTATGTCTGATGCTGAGCAGCCCACCGCTGCCGAGGTACGCGCCGCCGCCGAGGCGGTCAAGACCGCGCTCGACCGCCACCTGGCCGCGGTCGAGCGCAGGTCGGGGGAGGACGACCCGGCCGTCCACGAGGCGTTCAACCGGCTCGCCGCGGCCGCGGAGGCGTACGACGAACTGCTCTACGACCGCTATGACGAGGTCACGCCCTTCGAGATCCCCGGTGGGGAGGACGAGCTGCCGCCCTACACCGGCCCCGAGGAACCGAGCGCGCTCAGTGTCCTGATCCGCCGCGACTACGCCGTCGCCGAGCCGCAGCGGCTGCTCGCCCACGCCCAGCGGATCGAGGCGGCGGACGACGAGGACGCGGTCGCCTCCGGCACCGTCCACGGCGCGCTCGGCCTGCTGTTCGGCGAGTACGAACCGGACGAGATCGCCTCCCGTCACAAGGAGTTCGGCCTGGAGGAGGGCGACTCCACGCTCTGGGTGACGGCATCGGACGAACCCGCCGAACCCGGCGAGTGGCTGGAGGAGCCCTTCGAGCAGGTGGACCCGCAGCGGGTCGTCTGCCGCTTCGACGTCAGCGCGGTCTTCGACGACGACCTCGACGACGACACCGACGACGATCTCGAGGACGCACTGGATCCGGTACTGGACGAGGACGAGGACCTGGAGCCGCTCGACGCGGACCGCTGACCACGTCCTCCCGGCGGCGGTGGCACACGGGTGTCACCGCCGCACCCGGCGGCCCGGGCTCAGCCGTCCGCCGCCGGAACCTGCGGCGCCAGCAGCACCGGCAACCGGGTCGTCCGCGGTTTCGCCGCCACCTCGGCCACGGCACGCGGCAGGGCCTGCTCCACACCGTGCACCACGGACAGGTGCCGGTCGGCCCGGCCGAACGCCGTGTACACCCAGGGCCGGCTCAGCGCGGGAACGGCGTCACCGGGGAGCACCACGACGACCGCGGGCCACCGGCAGCCCACCGCCTGGTGCGCGGTCAGCGCCCACCCGTGCCGCACGGTCTGCTCCACCCGCTCCCTCGGCACGACGATCCGCTCGCCCCCGCACACCAGGTGCAGCCCCTCGTCGTCGGCCTTCACCACACGGCCCGGCAGCGTGCGTCCCGGAGCGGGGGAGTGGGCGACCCGGTCGCCCGGGTCGAATCCGCCGAACCGCCCCGGCCCCGGATTGAGCCGCTCCTTCAGCGCCGCGTTCAGCGCACGCGTGCCCACCGCACCGCCGTGCCCCGGCGTGATCACCTGCGTCTCCTCGGCCGGCACGCCGATCGCCCGCGGCACCGAGTCCGCCACGAGCTGCACGGTCCGGTGCACGGCCTCTCCCGCGTCCCGCACCGGCACGATCACGACCTCCTTGCCGGGCGCCTCCACCTGGTTCAGCTCGCCGACGCCGATCCCGGAGACCAGCTCGCCCAGCGGCCCGGGATCCGGCCGCCGGGAGGCGACCTGCGGGCAGAGCCGCGCCGCGAGCAGGTCCGCGAAGACCCGCCCCGCGCCCACGGACCAGAGCACCCCCGGATCGCCGGCCAGCACCAGCCGGGCACCGTCCGGCAGCGACTCCGTGACCAGGGCGGCCGTCTCGACGTCCAGCTGCGGGGCGTCCAGCACGACGAGCAGGTCCACGTCGAGCGCCCCGTCGGCGTCCCGGCCCGGCCCCTCGGCGCCGGACAGCAGGCCGGCGACGGTGGCGACCCCCGGCCCCTCCACCAGCGCCGCGAACCGCGCCCGCCCGATCGGACCGTGCGCGGCGGCCCAGGCGCGCAGCCCCATGCCGTGCGCGGCGTCCAGCAGCGCCGCCGGCTCGGCCAGCGAGGCCTCCCCGCCGGTGTGCAGCACGAGCCCGTGCCCGGCGACCGCCCGGACCAGCTCGGCGGCGGACCCCTCCGCCGCGGCGGCGGCCCGCTCCCAGTCCTCGTCCGAGCCGTCCCGCCCGGGCGCGGAGACGATCAGCCGGGCCAGGCCGTCGGCGAGGCTCTCCTCGGCCAGCGCGTACCGCTCCAGCCCCACCAGCACCCGGACCGGCCGCTCCGCGTCCTCCTCCTGCGGAGCGGGATGCCCCTGCGGAGCCGGAGCCCCGGCTTCCGCCACCGCGTCCTGGAAGACGAGGACGTCCCCTTCCGAGAGGGCGTTCTGCACGGTCCCCTCGGGATCCGGCACTCCCTGCCGCCCCAGCGCCTCCACCAGGGCGGACATCTCCAGGGCGGTGTGCCCGGCCAGCGCCGCCTGCTCCAGCAGCCACACGGTGACCGCCCGCCCCCGGCGCTCGTCGTCCGGCCCGGCCCCGGCGCCGAGCAGCGCCCGCGCGAACCCGTCGGCCTGCCCGGGACGCACACCGGCCACCCGCAGCAACTGCCAGGGATCGGCGCGCAGCACCGCTGCGCCCTCCTCGCCCAGCACACCGGCGGCCTGAACGGCGAGCCCCTCGGGCGCGCCCCCCTGCGCCAGCACCTCCCGCACCCCCGCGACGACGCCGGGGGCGGGAACCGCCTCGCCGGAAACCGCCGGCGCCCGCCGCACCGGCTCGGGAGCGGGCCGGCGCGGCGCCGCGGGCGCCTCCTCGAACACCGCGGCGGCCGGCTTCCCCCCGCTCTCCACGGCCCGCACGGCGGCGAGGAGGTCGGCCGCCCTGCCGCTCAGCTTGCCGCCGGCCTCGATCGGCCCCTGCTTCTCGGCCTTCCGCCGCTCGATGCGCTCCCGCTCGATCTGCTGGGCACGCAGCTCGGCCTCGGCCTCGGACACCTGCGCGCCCTCGTCGGAGGCTTTGTCCGCGCCCGGCGTCCCCGGCTCGGCGTCCTCCGTGGCCTCGGGGTTCTCGGGCGGCTCCGTGCTCACAGCGTGCTCCAGTCGTGATCGGGATAGCGGTGCACGGGCGCCGACACGTCGTCGAGCGCCCGGCAGATCTCGTCAGGAAGACTAAGGGCCTCCACCGACAACGCCGCCGTGAGCTGCTGCGCGTTGCGCGCGCCGACGATGGGGGCGGCCACGCCGGGCCGGTCCCGGACCCAGGCGAGCGCCACCTGCAGCGCGGTCACGGCGAGCCCGTCCGCCGCCGTCGTCACCGCGTCCACGATCCGGCTCGCAGGGTCGTCGAGGTACGGCGCGACGAACGGCGCCAGGTGCTCCGAGGCGCCGCGCGAGTCCGACGGAGTGGTGTCGCCCCGGTACTTGCCGGTCAGCACGCCCCGCCCGAGCGGCGAGGACGGCAGCAGCCCGATCCCCAGGTCGAGCGCGGCGGGCAGCACCTCCCGCTCCACCCCCCGCTGCAGCAGCGAGTACTCCATCTGCGTGCTCGCCAGCCGGGCCCGTGCCCCCGGCGAGGCCAGCTGCCAGGTCGCCGCCTTGGCCAGCTGCCACCCGCAGAAGTTGGACACACCGGCGTAGCGGGCCCGTCCGCTGCCGACCGCGATGTCCAGGGCCTGGAGCGTCTCCTCCAGCGGGGTGTCGGGGTCGTAGGCGTGGACATGCCACAAGTCGACGTGGTCGGTGCCGAGCCGCGCCAGCGAGGCGTCCAGCGCGGAGAGCAGATGCCCGCGCGAGCCGTCGAACCGGCGGTCCGGATCCGGCACGCTCCCGGCCTTCGTCGAGATCACCAGGTCCCGGCGCGGCACCAGCCCCTCCATCAGCCTCCCGAGCAGGTACTCGGCCTCCCCGTCGCCGTACACGTCCGCGGTGTCGACGAGGGTCCCGCCGGCTTCCCAGAACGTCTTCAAGAGGTCCGCGGCGTCGTGCTCGTCGGTGTCCCGCCCCCAGGTCAGGGTCCCCAGCCCGATCCGGGACACACGCAGGCCGGTACGGCCGAGATGCCTCTGCTCCATGAACGCCGAGATTACTGGCCGGACCCCGGAACAGGGGGGCCTGTGGACAACGGATTTCCGAGGTGCGGCGGTGGCCGGCCGCCCCGGCCCCGGCCCGCGACGGGGGCGCGGGCGCTCCGCGCGCCCCCACCGCACCGCGGGCACCCCGCGCGCGTCCCCGTCCGGCGGCCGGAGGTATAGGGTCTGCGCACAAGCGACGTTACTGATCGGTAAGAGGAGACGGCCATGCAGCTCGGGATCAACCTCGGCTACTGGGGCGCCGGGATGGACGCGGACAACCTCGCCGTGGCGCAGGAGGCGGACCGCCTCGGCTACGCGGTCTGCTGGGCCGCCGAGGCCTACGGCTCCGACGCCGCCACCGTGCTCGCCTGGGTCGCCGCCCGGACCGAGCGCATCGACGTCGGTTCGGCCATCTTCCAGATCCCCGCCCGCCAGCCCGCGATGACCGCGATGACCGCCGCCACCCTCGACTCCCTCTCCGGCGGCCGCTTCCGCCTCGGCCTCGGCGTTTCCGGCCCGCAGGTCTCGGAGGGCTGGTACGGCGTCAAGTTCGACAAGCCCCTCGCCCGCACCCGCGAGTACGTCGAGATCGTCCGCAAGGCCATGACCCGCGAGCGCCTCTCCCACGAGGGCGAGCACTGGACCCTCCCCCTGCCGGGCGGCCCCGGCAAGCCCCTCAAGCTCACCGTGCACCCGCAGCGCGAGCACATCCCGCTCTACATCGCCGCGATCGGCCCCAAGAACCTCGAACAGACCGGTGAGATCGCCGACGGCGCCCTGCTGATCTTCCCCTCCGCCGACCACCTCGAGGACACCGCCGTCAAGCACCTGCGCGCGGGCCGCGAGAAGGCGGGCAAGACCCTCGACGGCTTCGACATCTGCCCCACCGTCCCCCTCGCCGTCGGCGACGACAAGGACGTCGCCGCGCTCGCCGACACCTTCCGCCCCTACACCGCGCTGTACGTCGGCGGCATGGGCAGCCGCAAGCAGAACTTCTACAACCAGCTCGCCGGGCGCATGGGCTACGAGCGGGAGGCCGCCGAGATCCAGGACAAGTACCTGTCCGGCGACAAGCAGGGCGCGGCGGCCGCCGTGCCGCACGACCTGATCGACTCCACCACCCTCCTGGGTTCGGTCGACCGCATCGCCGACCGGATGAAGGCCTACGCCGCCGCCGGGGTCACCACCCTCACCCTCGCCCCGGCCGGCTTCACGCTCGACGAGCGCCTCGCCTCCCTCCGCGCCGGCACCGAGGCCCTGGAACGCGCCGGTCTCGCCTAGGGACGTTCGCGGCCGTGGTGGGGGCTCGGGGGTCCTCCCCGCCACGGCCGTCACGCAGCACAACGCGGACCGGCCCCCGGGGTTACGCCCGCCCCGCGTACGCCTCCGGGTCCCCCCGCAGGTCCCCCTTTCGGCGGAGTTGTCCGGCATACCTGTTGCAGCGCCCCCGTCCTCGCACTTGACTCGTTCTTTGCGAACGTGCGGAACCAGCGGCACACGGAAGCCTGCGGAGAGGGTGCCCACCATGCTTTCGGCCAAGAGTCTGTTCCAGGAGATCCTCGACCACGACGAGTCCTTCGCCCTGTTCTGCTCCATCGCCGCGAGCGGCGAGTCCCAGGGCGGCTGGGAGAACGCCCGCATCGCCGCGCTCGTCCCCGAGGCCCAGCGCGCACTCGCCCCCAAGATCGCCAGGCACGGCGCCGACGAGGACAAGCACGGCCGCATCTTCAACGCCCTGATGAGGAAGCGCGGCCTGGAGCCCGTTCCGGTCCCGCCCGAGACCGACTACACGATGCTCCTGGAACGGGGCGGCATCGGCCTGGCCCACGGCCGGCTCAAGCGCGACGAACCGCTCACCGTGCAGGACATCGTCACCTACCTCGCGCACAGCCGGGTCACCGAACAGCGTGCCTCCGAGCAGATGGAACTCCTCCGCAAGCACTTCGCCGACCACCCCGAACTCGGCCGCGCGGTCAAAATGATCTCCCACGACGAGGACAACCACCTCGCCTACTGCCACGAGGAACTCCTGCGCTTCGCGTACGCCGGGCACGGGCGCGCCATCCAGCGCACCCTGCGGACGTGCGCGCTCGCGGAGATCCGCGTCCACCGGGACGTCAGCCTCGCGGTGATGGCCCGCATGGGCCGCATCCTCGGCTGGTCCAGGGCCAGGGCGGCGGTCCTCGCGGCGGGCATCCACGCGGTGTACGCCTACGAGCGCCTGGGCGGCTGGCGCCGCATGGTCTCGCTCAGGATGCCCGAGCGCCGCGACGCGCTCGGGGGCCCCGCGAGCGCGGCCCCGGAGTTCGCCTGACGCCACCGCCGGACGCGCGGCCGGCTACATCCACCCCCGCCGCTTGAACAACCGGTACAGCAGCACCTCCAGCACGGCCATCACCGCGATCACCGCCGGATACGACCACACCCACCGCAGCTCCGGCATGTGGGTGAAGTTCATGCCGTAGATCCCCGCGAGCATCGTGGGGACCGCGGCCATGGCCGCCCACGCGGAGATCTTCCGCATGTCGTCGTTCTGCCGCACGCTCATCTGCGCCAGGTGCGCCGAGAGGATGTCGGAGACCAGCCGGTCCAGCCCCTCCACGGACTCGTTGACGCGGGTGAGGTGGTCGTGCACGTCACGGAAGAAGGGCTGCGCCTTCTCCTCCACGAAGGGCACGCGCATCCCGAACGTGCCCACTCCCGCCAGCCGCGTCATCGGCAGCGCCAGCGGCCCGGTCGCGCGGCGGAACTCCAGGATCTGCCGCTTGAAGTTGTAGATCCGGGACGCGGTGTGCCGCGAGCCGCCCCCGTCGGGGGAGAAGACCTCGGCCTCCAGTTCCTCCAGGTCGTTCTGCAGCTCGGTCGCCACCTCCAGGTAGTGGTCGACGGCGGCGTCGGCGATCGCGTACAGCACCGACGTCGGCCCCTTGCCCAGCAGCTCCGGCTCCCGCTCCAGCCTGCTCCGCACGGCCTTGAGCGGCGCGCCCCCGCTGTGCCGGACGGTCACCACGAACGCGTCCCCGAGGAAGACCATGATCTCGCCGGAGGACACGGTGTCGCTGTTCGGCTCGTACTCCACCGGCTTGAGCACCAGGAACAGCGAGTCGTCGTACACCTCCAGCTTGGGCCGCTGGTGCGCCTTGAGGGCGTCCTCGACCGCCAGCGGGTGCAGCGCGAACTCCTGCGAGACCAGGGCGAACTCGTCCTCCGTGGGCTCGTGCAGTCCGATCCAGACGAAACCCCCCGCCGACCGCGCCTCCGCCAGCGCGTCGGAGAAGTCCTCGGGCCCCTCCGACCGGTGTCCCTCCCGATATATGGCACAGTCGACTATCACGGAACGTGATCTCCCTTCGTATGACGGACACCGCACGTGCGAGTGCGCCTACCCTGGGCCGCATGCCCACATTGCTCCTGGTCCGGCACGGACGTTCCACCGCCAACACCGAGGGACTGCTCGCCGGCTGGACGCCCGGCGTCGCCCTCGACGACCGCGGGGCCGCGCAGGCCGCCGCACTGCCCGGACGGCTCGCCGAGCTGCCGCTCAGCGAGATCGTCGTCAGCCCGCTGCAGCGCTGCCAGGAGACCGTCCGGCCGCTGCTCGACGCCCACCCCGGCCTGAGCGCGCACACCGACGAACGGATCGGGGAGTGCCACTACGGCGACTGGACCGGACGCAAGCTCGCCGAGCTCAAGGACGAGCCCCTGATGGAGGTGGTGCAGGCCCACCCGTCGGCGGCGGCGTTCCCCGGCGGGGAGTCCATGCGCGCGATGCAGACCCGCGCCGCCGAGGCGGTGCGCGAGTGGAACGCGCGCGTGGAGCGCGACCACGGTGCCGACGCCGTGTACCTCATGTGCTCGCACGGGGACATCATCAAGTCCCTCGTCGCGGACGCACTCGGACTCCATCTCGACCTCTTCCAGCGGATTTCTGTGGAACCGTGTTCCATCACCGTGATCCGTTACACACGGTTGCGGCCCTTTCTCGTCCGTCTCGGCGACACCGGCGACTTCGCGTCCCTGGCGCCGAGCGAGGAACCGCCCGCCGACGAAGCCACGGTCGGGGGCGACGCGGGCGCACCGTGATCGTCGGCCGCAGTAGGGTGAAGCGGTCGCAGCCGCGCGCCCCCGTTCGAACAGCCCGTTCCCACGACTCTCAATGGAGATCAGGACGTGTCCCGTCAGGTGTTCCTCTACGACCAACCGGAACGTTTCGTGGCCGGTACGGTCGGACTGCCAGGGCGCCGTACGTTCTTCCTCCAGGCCTCCGCCGGCTCCCGGGTGACCAGCGTGGCCCTGGAGAAGACCCAGGTAGCGGCACTCGCCGAGCGCATGGACGAACTGCTCGACGAGGTCGTGCGCCGCAGCGGCGGCAGCGCCGCGGTCCCCGCCATGGCACCGACCGAGATCACCGACACCGCCCCGCTGGACACCCCCGTGGAGGAGGAGTTCCGCGTCGGCACCATGGCGCTCGCCTGGGACGGTGAGGACCAGCGCATGATCGTCGAGGCCCAGGCCCTCGTCGAACTGGACGCCGAATCCGAGGAGGACCTCGCCGAGGCCGAGGAACGGCTGCTCCAGGACGAGGAGAACGGGCCCCCGATGCTCCGCGTCCGGCTCACCGGCGCGCAGGCCCGGGCCTTCGCCAAGCGCGCCCTCGACGTCGTCAACGCCGGGCGGCCGCCGTGCCCGCTGTGCAGCCTCCCGCTCGATCCGGAAGGACACGTATGTCCGCGCCAGAACGGATACCGCCGCGGAGCGTGACGGCCACCGACCCGGCTGCCGCCACCCTGCTCGCCGAGGGCGAACTGACCGTGCGCGGACGCATCCGTGAGGCGTCGAACGCGGCGCTGTACTGCACCGTGACGCACGGGGGCCGCGAGGCCGCGTGCGTCTACAAGCCGGTCGCCGGGGAGCGGCCCCTGTGGGACTTCCCCGACGGCACGCTCGCCGGACGCGAGGTCGCCGCTTACGAGGTCTCCGAGGCGACCGGCTGGGGGCTGGTGCCCCCCACCGTGCTGCGCGACGGCCCGTACGGCGAGGGCATGTGCCAGCTGTGGGTCGAGACGGTGCCGGGCGCGGAGCTGCTCGCCCTGGTGGACGGGGAGGAGCCCGATCCGGGCTGGAGGGCGATCGGCCTCGCGGAGGTCGGCGAGGGCCGCACCGCGCTGCTCGTGCACGCCGACGACGAACGGCTGCGCCGGCTGGCCGTGCTCGACGCGGTGATCAACAACGCCGACCGCAAGGGCGGGCACCTGCTGCCCGCCGCGGGGGACCGGCTGTACGGCATCGACCACGGGGTCACCTTCAACGTCGAGGACAAGCTGCGCACCCTGCTGTGGGGCTGGGCGGGGGAGCCGCTGACCGAGGAGGCGCTCGACGTCCTCAAGGGCCTCAGGAAGGCCCTCACGGACGGGGGCGCGCTCGCCGTCCGGCTGGGTGCGCTGATCACCCCCGCGGAGATCGACGCCACCCGCGCGCGGGTCGAGTCGCTGATCGCCACCGGCATCCATCCGGAACCCGGCGGACAGTGGCCGGCGATCCCCTGGCCGCCGGTCTGACCGGATCCGTGAGCACACCGGGCGGCGCCGCGCAAGAGCGCCTTCCCGGTCAACCGGCCCGCTCCGGTTCGTATACCGAACCGCGGTCCGGTTAGGCTCGAGACATGCATGCCTGGCCCGCTTCCGAGGTCCCCGCCCTGCCTGGTCAGGGCCGCGACCTGAGGATCCACGACACCGCGACCGGTGGCCCGGTCACCCTCGCCCCCGGTCCCGTCGCCCGTATCTACGTCTGCGGCATCACGCCGTACGACGCCACCCACATCGGACACGCGGCGACCTACAACGCGTTCGACCTCGTGCAGCGCGTGTGGCTCGACACCAAGCGGCAGGTGCACTACGTCCAGAACGTCACCGACGTCGACGATCCGCTGCTGGAGCGGGCCGAGCGGGACGGTCTCGACTGGGCCGCCCTCGCGGAGCAGGAGACCGCGCTCTTCCGCGAGGACATGACCGCCCTGCGGATGCTGCCGCCGCGGCACTACACGGGCGCCGTGGAGGCCATACCCGGCATCGTCCCGCTCGTCGAACGGCTGCGCGACCTCGGTGCGGCCTACGAGCTCGAGGGCGACATCTACTTCTCCGTCGAGTCCGATCCGCACTTCGGCCAGGTCTCGCACCTCGACGCCGCCGCCATGCGGCTGCTGTCCGCCGAGCGCGGCGGCGACCCGGACCGTCCGGGCAAGAAGAACCCCGTCGACCCGATGCTCTGGATGGCCGCCCGCGAGGGTGAGCCGAGCTGGGACGGCGGTTCGCTCGGCCGGGGCCGGCCCGGCTGGCACATCGAGTGCGTGGCCATCGCCCTCGAGCACCTCGGCATGGGCTTCGACGTCCAGGGCGGCGGCTCCGACCTGATCTTCCCGCACCACGAGATGGGCGCCTCCCACGCCCAGGTGCTCACCGGCGAGTTCCCCATGGCCAAGGCGTACGTCCACGCCGGCATGGTCGCCCTGCACGGCGAGAAGATGTCCAAGTCCAAGGGCAACCTGGTCTTCGTCTCCCGGCTGCGGCGCGACGGCGTCGACCCGGCCGCCATCCGGCTGGCGCTGCTCGCCCACCACTACCGCGCCGACTGGGAGTGGACCGATCAGGTCCTCCAGGACGCCGTGACCCGCCTCGGACACTGGCGGGCCGCCGTCTCCCGCCCCGACGGCCCGCCCGCCGAGGCGCTGGTCGAGGAGATCCGCGAGGCGCTCGCGAACGACCTGGACGCCCCGGCCGCGCTGGCCGCCGTCGACCGCTGGGTCCTGCTCCAGGAGGAGAGTGGCGGCACGGACCCGGGCGCCACCGGCGTCGTCTCCCGCGCGGTGGACGCGCTGCTCGGCGTCGCGCTGTAGACCGCCCGCGACCACGACAGGGGCGCCCCCTCCGAGGAGGGGGCGCCCCTGTTCCTTCGGTCCTGTCCCCGCCGGCCCGCCGCTTCAGTCCTCCGACGGGTCCTCGTCGCCCTTGTCCGGTTTCGGGGGCCGCGGCGGCCGGGAACGGCCGCCCGGGCCGTCCCGCGGACCCGGGTTGTCCCGCAGGTACGAGGTGCCGTCGCCGCCGTCGGCCGTGGCGTGCCCGCCGGGCGGACCCGACGCCCCGTCACGGCGCCGCAGATAGCGCTCGAACTCGCGGGCGATCGCCTCGCCCGACGCCTCCGGCAGCTCGGCGGTGTCCCGGGCCTCCTCCAGCGTCTGGACGTACTCGGCGACCTCGCTGTCCTCCGCGGCCAGTTGGTCCACGCCCACCTGCCAGGCGCGCGCGTCCTCGGGCAGCTCGCCCAGCGGGATGCGCACGTCGATCAGGTCCTCGAGGCGGTTGAGGAGGGCCAGGGTGGCCTTCGGGTTGGGCGGCTGCGACACGTAGTGCGGGACCGCCGCCCACAGCGACACCGCCGGGACGCCGGCGTGGGTGCACGCCTCCTGGAGGATGCCGACGATGCCCGTGGGGCCCTCGTACTTGGTCTCCTCCAGATCCATGCGGCGGGCCAGGTCGGGGTCGGACGTGGTCCCGCTGATCGGAACCGGACGGGTGTGCGGGGTGTCCCCGAGCAGAGCGCCCAGGACGACCACCAGTTCCACGCCGAGTTCGTGCGCGAAGCCGAGGAGTTCGTTGCAGAACGAGCGCCACCGCATGGACGGTTCGATACCGCGGACCAGCACCAGGTCGCGCGGCTTCTCGCCGCCGACCCGGACCACCGACAGCCGCGTCGTCGGCCAGGTGACCTTGCGCACCCCGCCGTCCATGAACACCGTGGGCCGGTTCACCTGGAAGTCGTAGTAGTCCTCGGCGTCCAGCGCCGCGAACACCTCGCCCTTCCACTCCCTGTCCAGGTGCGCGACCGCGGTGGAGGCGGCGTCCCCGGCGTCGTTCCAGCCCTCGAACGCGGCCACCATGACCGGGTCGATCAGCTCGGGAACCCCCTCGAGCTCGATCACCCAGCGCCTCCTTCCGACGTGCCCTCGCGTACGTCCCAACCTTACGGCGTTCCCGGGGGGCGTCCGCAGCCCCCTCGCAGGGGGAGTGCCCCATCACTGCCCCGCCGGGCACCGGGAAACACCCCCCGGTGATCCGGGCCGCCGAGGGGGCGCGCGGCGGGACTCACGGCGAGGAGCGCGGCCACTGCTCCACGCTCGCGAGGTGCACCGTCGCCCGGGACCGCGCCGCCTCGGCGTCCCGGTCCCGCGGGGCGGCGAGGAGCGTCCGGTGCTCGCACAGGGTGCGGATCAGCGACAGCGTCCGCACCGCCTCGCGCGGCGAGTTGCCGAACAGCCCCGGCCCGGCGGCGGGTTCGCTCTCCCCGGGCAGCCGGTCGCCGGGGCGCAGCGCGCCGGATACGATCATCGCCTCGATCTGCTCGATCTCCTCGTCGGTGACTGCCGTGCCCGGCCTCCCCGCGGTTCGGACCTCCGAGGTGCCCGCCGTCATGCGGACCCGACGGACCCGACGGACCGGCCGGTCCGGCCCGCGGCTTGGGGGCGCGCAGGGGAGAGGGGCGGCTCCGTCGGCGCGGAGCCGCCCCTCTCCCCGTGCCGGCTCCCGTGCGGGGGATCCGGGATCCTCGCGGTCACTTCCCGTCGAGCAGCCCCTGGACGTCCGCCCGGACCTCGTCCGTGGCGAGGCCCCTGATCGTCAGGGTGGTGCGACGGCGCAGCACGTCGTCGACGGTCTCGGCCCACTCGTGGTCGCGGGCCCAGACGACCTGCGCCCGGATCTCCGGGGCGTCCGGGTGGACGCGCCGGGCCAGCGCCGGGTCCTCGTTCGCCAGGCGGGCGATGTCGAAGGCCAGCGAACCGTAGTGGGTGGCCAGGTGCCTGGCGGTGTCCGCGGCCATGCGCGGGCCGGGCGCGGGGCCGTCGACCAGCAGCCGGTGGGCGACCGCGCGGGGGTTGGCGACACCCGGCAGCGGCAGCTTCTTCGGCAGCGAGGAGATCGGCTCGAAGCCGTCGCCCAGCGGGTGGCCCGGCAGGGACTCCAGCTTCTTCATCACCGTGCGGCCGATGTGGCGGAAGGTGGTCCACTTGCCGCCCGCGACGGACAGCATCCCGCCCCGGCCCTCGGTGACGACCGTCTCCCGCTTCGCCTTCGCCGTGTCCCCGGGGCCGCCCGGCAGCACCCGCAGACCCGCGAAGGCGTAGGTGATCAGATCACGGTCGAGCTGCTGGTCGCGGATGGAGAACGCGGCCTCGTCGAGGATCTGGGATATGTCCCTGTCGTTGACCGCGACGTCCGCCGGGTCGCCCTCGAACTCCTCGTCGGTCGTGCCGAGCAGCAGCATGTCCTCCCAGGGGAGGGCGAAGGTGATCCGGTACTTGTCGATCGGCGTGGCCAGCGCGGCCTTCCACGGGGAGGTCCGCTTCAGGACCAGGTGCGCGCCCTTCGACAGCCGGATGGACGGCGCCGCGCCCGGGTCCTCCATGCGGCGCAGGTGGTCGACCCACGGTCCGGTCGCGTTCAGCACCAGGCGGGCGTCGACGCCGAACTCGTCGCCCGAGAGGCGGTCGCGCAGCTCGGCACCGGTGACCCGGCCCCGGGTGAAGCGCAGCCCCGTCACCTCGGCGTGGTTGAGGACGGTCGCGCCCGCGTCGACGGCCGCGCGGACCGTCATCAGCGCCATGCGCGCGTCGTTCATCTGGTCGTCGCCGTACACGGCCACGGCCTTCAGGTTCTCGGTGCGCAGCTCCGGCACGTCCGCCTGCGCCTTGGCGGGGGAGAGCAGGTGCCCGACGCCGTCGCCGAAGGCCGACAGCATCGAGTACGCGAAGACGCCGGCCCCGAGCTTCGCCGCGCCGTGCGGCCCGCCCTTGTACACGGGGAGGTAGAACGTGAGCGGGTTCGCCAGGTGGGGGGCCACCTGGCGGGAGACCGCACGGCGCTCGAAGTGGTTCTCCGCCACCAGCTTCACCGCACCGGTCTGCAGGTAGCGCAGACCGCCGTGGAGCAGCTTGGAGGAGGCGGAGGAGGTGGCGCCGGCGAAGTCGCCGGCGTCCACCAGAGCCACCCTGAGGCCGGACTGCGCGGCGTGCCAGGCGGTGGAGATGCCCAGGATGCCGCCGCCGATCACGAGAAGGTCGTACGACGCCTTGGAAAGCTGCTCCCGGGTCTCGGCGCGGCTCGGGTGGGAGCCGGACGCCGGGCGCGTCCCCAGGGCAGGTACGGACTGCAGGGTGGACTGAGTGGTCATGTCGGGTCTTACTCCTCGTCCTCGAGCCAGCCCATGGTCCGCTCGACGGCCTTGAGCCAGTTCTTGTACTCACGGTCGCGGGTCTCCGCGTCCATGCGGGGGGTCCACTCGGCGGCCCGGCGCCAGTTGGCGCGCAGGTCGTCGGTGCTGCTCCAGAAGCCGACGGCGAGGCCGGCGGCGTAGGCGGCGCCGAGGCAGGTGGTCTCGGCGACCATCGGGCGCACCACGGGGGCGTCCAGGAAGTCGGCGAGCGTCTGCATCAGCAGGTTGTTGGAGGTCATGCCGCCGTCGACCTTGAGGGCGGTCAGCTCCACGCCGGAGTCCTTCATCATGGCGTCCGCGATCTCCCGCGTCTGCCAGGCGGTGGCCTCCAGGACGGCGCGCGCGAGGTGCGCCTTGGTGACGTACCGGGTCAGGCCGGCGATCACACCGCGGGCGTCGGAGCGCCAGTACGGGGCGAACAGGCCGGAGAAGGCCGGCACGAAGTAGGCGCCGCCGTTGTCCTCGACCGAGAGCGCGAGCGTCTCGATCTCGGCGGCGGTGGAGATCAGGCCCATCTGGTCGCGCATCCACTGCACCAGCGCGCCGGTGACGGCGATCGAGCCCTCCAGGGCGTAGACCGGCTTCTGGCCGCCGATCTGGTAGCCGACGGTGGTCAGCAGCCCGCTGTAGGAGTTGATGATCTTGTCGCCGGTGTTCATCACCATGAAGGTGCCGGTGCCGTACGTCGACTTGGTCTCGCCCTCGGAGAAGCAGGTCTGGCCGAACAGGGCCGCCTGCTGGTCGCCGAGCGCGGAGGCGACCGGGATGCCGCCGAGCAGGTCGCCCAGCTTGCCGCCCTTGATCTCGCCGTAGACCTCGGCGGAGGAGCGGATCTCCGGCAGCATCGCGGTGGGAACGCCGATGGACTCGGCGATCCTCTCGTCCCACTGCATGGTGTGCAGGTTCATCAGCAGGGTGCGGGAGGCGTTGGTGACGTCCGTGACGTGGTGGCCGCCGTCGGTGCCGCCGGTCAGGTTCCAGATGACCCACGTGTCCATGGTGCCGAAGAGGATGTCGCCCGCCTCGGCGCGCTCCTTGAGGCCGTCGACGTTGTCGAGCAGCCAGCGGGCCTTGGGGCCGGCGAAGTAGGAGGCGAGGGGGAGGCCGGTCTCGCGGCGGAAGCGGTCCTGGCCGACGTTGCGGGCGAGCTCGCGGCAGAGGGCGTCGGTGCGGGTGTCCTGCCAGACGATGGCGTTGTGGACCGGCTCACCGGTGTTCCGGTCCCACAGCACGGTGGTCTCGCGCTGGTTGGTGATGCCGATGGCCTTGATGTCGTCGCGGGTGATGCCGGCCTTCTCGACGGCCCCCGCGACGACCTCCTGGACGTTGGTCCAGATCTCGGTGGCGTCGTGCTCGACCCAGCCCGGCTTGGGGAAGATCTGCTCGTGCTCCTTCTGGTCGACGGAGACGATGCGCCCGTCGCGGTCGAAGACGATGCAGCGGGAGGAGGTGGTGCCCTGGTCGATGGCGGCGATGAAGGGGCCGGCGGTGTGGGCGTCGGTCACGGTGTGCTCCTGGAGTTCCTTGGTTGGGGGCTGTGTGTACGGCGCTTCTGCGGGACGCGGGGTTCGGGGCGAACCGGTCGCCTAGGCGAAGGCGACGTTGTAGATGCCGGCCGCGAGGGCGCCGCCGATCAGCGGACCGACCACCGGGACCCAGGCGTAGGACCAGTCGGAGCCGCCCTTGTTGGGCAGGGGCAGCAGGGCGTGCACGATGCGCGGACCGAGGTCGCGGGCCGGGTTGATGGCGTAACCGGTCGGGCCGCCCAGCGACAGACCGATGGAGACGACCACGAGCGCCGTGATCAGACCGCCCAGTACGCCGAGGCCGTTGCCCGCGTCGTTCAGGCCCTGGGTGAGCACGGCGAGCAGCAGGACGACGGTGCCGATGATCTCCGTCGTGAGGTTCTGCACCGTGTTCCGGATCTCCGGACCGGTGGAGAAGATGCCGAGGACGGGGCCGGCGCCCTTCTCCCGGGCCTCGACCGCCTTGGCGGTGGTGGCCTGCGCGCCCGGGCCGCCGACGATCTCCTTGTCGGTCAGGTGCGCCTGGAACTGGCCGTAGTAGGCGAGCCAGACCAGAGCCGCGCCGATCATCGCGCCGAGGAACTCTCCGGCGAAGTAGGTCGGAACGTTGCTCCAGTCGCCGTCCTTGACGGCGAGCGCCACGGTCACGGCCGGGTTGAGGTGGGCGCCGGAGAGCGGACCGGCGATGTACACCGCCGTCATGACGGCGAAGCCCCACCCGAAGGCGATGGCGAGCCAGCCGGCGTTGCGCGCTTTGGAGGCCTTCAGGGTCACGGCGGCGCACACACCGCCGCCGAGCAGGATGAGTACGGCGGTACCGATGGTCTCGCCGATGAAGATGTCGGAGCTGGACACCCGCGACTCCTTTGTCCTTCGTCCAGAGAGCCGAACCCCGGGTCCCACCGGGGATCGGCGCCCTCAGGGGTGAGAGCGATGCCGGCCCTTGGCGTTGTCACACTCTAACGCGTATTGCCGGTAAGTGTTCGACAATGCCGACCGATGGACGGGAGTCTCGCGGGGCGTCACACGTGCGTCAAGGGTTTGGTTGTCGAAAGCGCGATCGTTACTGGCCGTCGTGGACGGTCGGTCCCGGATCTGGTTCATCACTCCAACGGGCGATATGACCGCTTCGGGGCACGGCTGGGGCCGGGGCGCCGTGCGGCGTCCCGGCCCTCACTCGTGCAGCAGAGCCCCGCGCGGGGCTCAGAACCGTCCGGCGCCCAGGTCCCGCGACACCGCGCGGGCGCAGTCCCGTACCGCCGCGATCAGCTCGGGGCGCAGCTCGCCGTCCCGGCGCAGCCGCTCCACCGCGCCCGTGACGCCCACCGCGCCCACCGGCATGCGCCGCCGGTCGTGGATGGGCGCCGCCAGGGAGGCCACGCCCTCCCAGGTCTCCTCGACGTCCGCCGCGTAGCCACGCGCGCGCGTGAGGTCGAGGAGGTGCTCGAAGGCGTCCGCCTCGCACACCGTGCGGTCGGTGAACGCCTTGCGCTCGTTCTCCAGGGCCTCGCTGTGCGCCACCGGGTCGTAGGCCGCCAGCACCTTGCCCAGGGCCGTGGAGTGCAGCGGCTGCATGGCTCCTATCTCCAGGACCTGCCGGCTGTCGTCGGGCCGGAAGACGTGGTGCACGATCAGCACGCCCTGCTGGTGCAGCACGCCCAGGTAGACGCTCTCGCCGCTGGAGCGGGCCAGGTCGTCCGTCCACACCAGGGCGCGCGCCCGCAGCTCGTGCACGTCGAGGTAGGTGGTGCCCAGCCGCAGCAGCTCGGCGCCCAGCTGGTAGCGGCCGGAGGCGTCGTCCTGCTCTACGAACCCCTCGTGCTGGAGGGTGCGCAGGATGCCGTGGGCGGTGCCCTTGGCGAGCCCCAGGGACGAGGCGATGTCCGACAGGCCGAGCCGCCGCTCGCCGCCCGCGAGCAACCGCAGCATCGCTGCCGCCCGTTCGAGCGACTGGATGTTCCGTGCCATCGCCGTACTGCCTCCGTCCCCTTCGACCGCCGGCCCGCGACGCCGCTGCCGCTGTTCGGCAATGCCGAACACTACCGGTCCATGCCGACCTCCCGCCAACGGTCGGCCGTGGCGCGTTGCGCCGCCCGCACTCCGCACGTCGGCTCCCGGCCATCATCGTCCGCCTCGTGGACTCCCCGAACATCAGGGCGCGGTCCCGGATACCCTGACGTCGTGTGTCCTGCCGGAAGAGCTCCACGACCGGACCTTCCGGGCAGCCGCAAAGCCGACAGCCGTCGCACCTGAGGGAGCCCTTTCCATGGCCTCGTTGCCGCTGACCCCTTCCGCCGACAGCCGGACCCGTGTGTCCGCCCTCCGTGAGGCGTTGGCCACCCGTGTGGTGGTCGCCGACGGGGCGATGGGCACCATGCTCCAGGCCCGGGACCCGAGCCTGGAGGACTTCCAGCAGCTGGAGGGCTGCAACGAGATCCTGAACGTCACCCGCCCGGACATCGTCGCTTCGGTGCACCGCGAGTACTTCGCGGCGGGTGTGGACTGCGTGGAGACCAACACCTTCGGCGCCAACCTCACCGCCCTGGGCGAGTACGACATCGCCGGCCGGGTCGCGGAGCTGTCCGAGGCCGGTGCCCGCATCGCCCGGGAGGCCGCCGACGAGTTCGCCGCCCGGGACGGCCGCCCGCGCTGGGTGCTGGGCTCGATGGGGCCGGGCACCAAGCTGCCCACCCTCGGGCACACCACCTTCGCCGCGATCCGCGACGCCTACCAGGCCAACGCCGAGGGGCTGCTGGCCGGCGGGGCGGACGCGCTGCTGGTGGAGACCACGCAGGACCTGCTGCAGACCAAGGCCTCGGTCATCGCGGCCCGCCGGGCGATGGCGGCCACCGGCCACGCGGTGCCGCTGGTGGTGTCGGTGACGGTCGAGACCACCGGCACCATGCTGCTGGGCTCGGAGATCGGCGCGGCGCTGACCGCGCTGGAGCCGCTGGGCGTCGACATGATCGGCCTGAACTGCGCGACCGGCCCGGCGGAGATGAGCGAGCACCTGCGCTACCTGGCCCGCCACGCCCGGGTGCCGCTGGCGTGCATGCCGAACGCGGGCCTGCCGGTCCTCACGGCCGAGGGCGCGCACTATCCGCTGACGCCCGGGGAGCTGGCCGACGCCCAGGAGACGTTCGTGCGGGACTACGGCCTGAGCCTGGTCGGCGGCTGCTGCGGGACCACCCCCGAGCACCTGCGCCGGCTGGTGGAGCGGGTGCGCGGCGCGGTCCCGCCCGGGCGCGAGCCGCGGCCGGAGCCGGGCGCGGCCTCGCTGTACCAGAGCGTGCCGTTCCGCCAGGACACCTCCTACCTGGCGATCGGGGAGCGGACCAACGCCAACGGGTCGAGGAAGTTCCGCGAGGCGATGCTGGCGGGCCGCTGGGAGGACTGCGTGGAGCTGGCCCGGGAGCAGATCCGCGAGGGCGCGCACATGCTGGACCTGTGCGTGGACTACGTGGGCCGCGACGGGGTGGCGGACATGGCGGAGCTGGCCGGCCGGCTCGCCACCGCCTCCACGCTGCCGATCGTGCTGGACTCCACCGAGGTCGAGGTGCTGCGCGCCGGGCTGGAGCGGCTGGGCGGCCGGGCGGTGCTCAACTCGGTGAACTACGAGGACGGCGACGGCCCCGACTCCCGCTTCGCCCGGGTGGCCCGGCTGGCGCGGGAGCACGGGGCGGCGCTGGTCGCGCTGACCATCGACGAGGAGGGCCAGGCCCGCACCGCGCAGCGGAAGGTCGCGGTCGCCGAGCGGCTGATCGCCGACCTGACCGGCCGCTGGGGCATCCGCGAGGAGGACATCCTGGTGGACTGCCTGACCTTCACCATCTGCACCGGCCAGGAGGAGTCCCGCCGGGACGGCCTGGCCACCCTCGAGGCCATCCGGGAGCTGAAGCGGCGCCGCCCGCGGGTGCAGACCACGCTGGGCCTGTCGAACATCTCCTTCGGCCTGAACCCGGCCGCCCGGATCCTGCTCAACAGTGTGTTCCTGCACGAGTGCGTCCAGGCGGGCCTGGACTCGGCGATCGTGCACGCCTCCAAGATCCTGCCGATCGCCCGGTTCAGCGAGGAGGAGGTCACCACCGCGCTGGACCTGATTTATGACCGGCGCCGGGAGGGCTACGACCCGCTGCAGAAGCTGATGCAGCTGTTCGAGGGGGCCACGGCCACCTCGCTGAAGGCGGGCCGGGCCGAGGAGCTGGCCGCGCTGCCGCTGGAGGAGCGGCTCAGGCGGCGCGTCATCGACGGCGAGAAGAACGGCCTGGAGGCCGACCTGGACCAGGCCCTCACCACCCGCAGGGCCCTGGACATCGTCAACGACACCCTGCTGGAGGGCATGAAGGTGGTCGGCGAGCTGTTCGGCTCCGGCCAAATGCAGCTGCCCTTCGTGCTGCAGTCGGCGGAGGTGATGAAGGCGGCGGTGGCCCACCTCGAGCCGCACATGGACAAGAGCGACGAGGCGGGCAAGGGCACCATCGTGCTGGCCACCGTGCGCGGCGACGTGCACGACATCGGCAAGAACCTGGTCGACATCATCCTGTCCAACAACGGCTACACCGTGGTCAACCTGGGCATCAAGCAGCCCGTCTCGGCGATCCTGGAGGCCGCCGAACAGCACCGGGCGGACGTGATCGGCATGTCCGGGCTGCTGGTGAAGTCCACCGTGATCATGAAGGAGAACCTCGAGGAGCTCAACGCCCGCGGCCTGGCCGCCGACTACCCGGTCATCCTCGGCGGCGCCGCGCTGACCCGCGCCTACGTCGAGCAGGACCTGCACGAGCTCTACCAGGGCGAGGTCCGCTACGCCCGCGACGCCTTCGAGGGCCTGCGCCTGATGGACGCGCTGATCGGCATCAAGCGCGGGGTGCCCGGCGCGAAACTGCCCGAACTGCGGCAGCGCCGCGTCCGTGCGGCCACGGTGGAGGTCGAGGAGCGGCCCGAGACCGGGCACGTGCGCTCCGACGTCGCCACCGACAACCCGGTCCCCGCCCCGCCGTTCTGGGGCACCCGCGTCATCAAGGGCATCCAGCTCAAGGAGTACGCGAGCTGGCTGGACGAAGGCGCCCTGTTCAAGGGCCAGTGGGGCCTGAAGCAGGCCCGCACCGGCGAGGGGCCGACGTACGAGGAGCTCGTCGAGACCGAGGGCCGGCCCCGGCTGCGCGGACTGCTGGACCGCCTACGGAGGGAGAACCTGCTGGAAGCGGCCGTCGTCCACGGCTACTTCCCGTGCGTCTCCAAGGACGACGACCTGATCGTCCTGGACGAGCACGGCGCCGAGCGCACCCGGTTCACCTTCCCGCGCCAGGCCGGCGGCCGGCGCCTGTGCCTGGCGGACTTCTTCCGCCCGGAGGAGTCCGGCGAGAGGGACGTCGTCGGCCTCCAGGTGGTCACCGTCGGCTCCCGCATCGGCGAGGAGACCGCCCGGATGTTCGCGGCCAACGCCTACCGCGACTACCTCGAACTGCACGGCCTGTCCGTCCAGCTCGCCGAGGCCCTCGCCGAGTACTGGCACGCCCGCGTCCGCGCCGAACTCGGCTTCGCCGGTGAGGACCCGGCCGCGATGGAGGACATGTTCGCCCTCAAGTACCGGGGCGCCCGCTTCTCCCTCGGCTACGGCGCCTGCCCGGACCTGGAGGACCGCGCCAAGATCGCCGACCTGCTCGAGCCCGGGCGCATCGGGGTGGAGCTGTCCGAGGAGTTCCAGCTCCACCCCGAGCAGTCCACCGACGCCATCGTGATCCACCACCCGGAGGCCAAGTACTTCAACGCCCGCTGAGGCCGTGGTGGGGCCCCGCCACGGGGCCCGCGGGCGTCAGGAGGCACGTGCGGCGCGCACGACGTACACTGGTCGGTCCACCGCAGGCCGGTTCCCCGCACGGG
>NZ_MSGP01000205.1:0-328 GCF_002078235.1 Streptomyces viridosporus | reverse complement strand
CGGGGAACCGGCCTGATCGTCCCTCAAGGAGGTATGTGGATGACCAGTACGGTACCTGTGCCCGAAACCGCTTCCCAGGCCCTCGGCGCCGTCCGGGCGGGGCAGAGCCCGACGACCGGGGGCGCGGCCCTGCAGGCCGTGCTCCTCGACATGGACGGGACCCTGGTGGACACCGAGGGCTTCTGGTGGGACGTCGAGGTCGAGGTCTTCGCCTCCCTCGGCCACACCCTCGACGACTCCTGGCGCCATGTCGTGGTCGGCGGCCCCATGACCCGCAGCGCGGGGTTCCTGATCGAGGCGACCGGGGCCGACATCGACCTGGCCGAGC
>NZ_MSGP01000204.1 GCF_002078235.1 Streptomyces viridosporus | reverse complement strand
ACGACAGGGCGGACGGCCCGCCCGTGCCGGCGGCCGGTCCGCCCTCCGAGCCCCGTACCGGTGTGGCCGCCCTCTCCCTCCGCCACCGGATCGGCGTCGCGGTGGCGCTCGTGAGCGTCGCGGCCGGGGTCTGTGTGCACCTCGGCATGACGTTCCTGCACGTGGCGCCCGCGAACACGGTCAGCAAGGAACACAGCAGGACGATCGAGGACTGGATCTATCCGGAGTTCGAGCAGAACTGGAAACTGTTCGCCCCGAACCCGCTGCAGCAGAACATCGCCGTCCAGGCGCGCGCCGAGATCCGGACGGCGGACGGAGGAGTGCGGACCACCGGCTGGTACGACCTGTCCGCGCAGGACGGCCGGGCCATCGACGGCAACCCGCTGCCCAGCCACACCCAGCAGAACGAACTGCGGCGCGCCTGGGACTTCCTGATCGCGACGCACGACGACGACAACCGTCCGGTGGGCCTGCGCGGGGCGCTGTCCGAGGCGTACCTGCGCCGGATCACGGTGCTGCGTCTCGACCGGGCGGACGCGGCCGGCCCGGGCGGCGTCGTCGACCGGGTCCAGCTCCGCTCGCGCACCACCCAGGTGCCGCCGCCCGAGTGGAGCGAGGAGCAGGTCTCCACCACGCCCGAGTACCGCACGCTGCCCTGGTGGCCGGTGCCGGAGGACGAGGCCCGGGGAGGCGTCGGGTGAACCGCTTCCCCCCGGCGGTCTCCCGTGCCGTCACCCGCGTCACCGACCAGGCGCTCGGCCCCCACCAGACCGCCGTCATACGCATCGGCTTCAGCCTGACCTGGCTGTTGTTCCTGCTGCGCGAGTTCCCCCACCGCCAGGAGCTGTACGGACCCGACAGCCCCTGGGGCTGGGACCTCGCCGACCAGCTCGTCGGAACCAACGGCGCCTTCACCGCGCTGCTGTGGTCGGACGGCCAGGGCTGGTTCGAGGCCGTCTACGCGCTCGCCGTGCTGTGGAGCCTGCTGCTGCTGTTGGGCTGGCGCACCCGCACCACGTCGGTGCTGTTCATGGTGGGGGTGCTGACGCTGCAGAACCGCAGCGTCTTCATGGGGGACGGCGGCGACAACGTCCTGCACCTGATGTCGATCTACCTCGTGTTCACGCGCTGCGGCCGGGTCTGGTCCCTGGACGCGCGGCGCGCCCGGCGCGAGGCGGAGGCACGCGCGCGCGGGGAGCGGCCGCGGGACCGGGTCGGCCCGGCGCTGTGGGGCGTGCTCGGGTTCCTGCTGCTCCTGGCGACCCTGGCGGGCCGGATGGACGGTGACCGGTTCGTACCGGTGCTGCTGTGGGTCGTGTGGGCGGCCCAGGCGCTGTGGTGGCTGGCCGGACGCCGCGCGCGGACCGGGCAGTCGCGGATCCTGTTGGACGTCGTCGCGAACATCGTGCACAACGGCGCCCTGCTGGTGATCATGGCCGAGGTGTGCCTGATCTACGCCACCGCCGGCTGGTACAAGGTGCAGGGCTCCCGTTGGCAGGACGGCACCGCGGTCCACTACCCGCTGCACCTGGAGTACTTCTCCCCCTGGCCGGCCCTCTCCGACCTGCTGTCGGCCAACGGCACCCTGGTGATGCTGGTGACCTACGGGACGGTCGCCGTGCAGGTCGCCTTCCCCTTCACGTTGTTCAACCGGCGGATCAAGAACGTCCTGCTGGCCCTGATGATGACCGAGCACGTGGTGATCGCCGTCGTCCTCGGGCTGCCCTTCTTCTCCCTGGCGATGCTCGCGGCCGACGCGGTCTTCCTGCCGACGTCCTTCCTGCGCCGCCTGGGCGCCCGGGCGGCGCGCGCGGGGGACCGCCTGCGTCCGCGCGGTGGCGGTGCGCCCGTCCCCGGGCCGCGGCGTCCGGATGCCCGCGCCGACGGCGCCGACGGGGCCCGGGCCGACGGGGCGCGGGCGGCGAAGGCGCTCCCCGCGCCCGAAGGGGCCCCGCCACCGCGCGCGTAGGCTGCACGGCATGACCGATCCCGTCGCCCTCTGGCACCGGCAGAGCGGCACCGCGGTGCTGCTCGACGGCTTCCACGCCCTCAAGCACGCCGTGCGCTTCCGGGCGGAGGTCCTGGTGGCGGTCACCGCCGACCGGGCCGCCGCGCTCGCCCTCGCCGACGAGCTGGCCCCGGACGTCCGGGACACCCTGGCGACGCTGCTGACCGAGGTGCCGCACGCGACGTACGCCTCGCTCGTCCCGCGCACGCACCCCACCGCCGTGGCCGCCCTGGCCGTACGCCCCTCCCGCGCGGGCCACCTCGAGAGGCTCACCCGGATTCCGCGCACCGCCCCCGTCGTGGTCCTGGACCACCCGCGCAACCTGGGCAACGCCGGGGCCGTGATCCGGCTGGCCGCCGGGTTCGGGGCGACCGGGGTCGTCACCACCGGCACGCTCGACCCCTGGCACCCCACCGTCGTGCGCGGCGGGGCCGGACTGCACTTCGCCACCGCGGTGGAGCGGCTGACCGCCGGGGAGCTGCCGCCCGGTCCGGTCTTCGCGCTCGACCCGGAGGGCGAGGACATCCGCGGGACGAAACTGCCCGACGACGCCCTGCTCGCCTTCGGGTCCGAGCGCAGCGGGCTCTCGCCGGAACTGCGCGCGCGGGCCGACCACCTGATCGCGCTGCCGATGCGCCCCCACGTCTCCAGCTACAACCTCGCGACCAGTGTGGCCATGACGCTGTACCACTGGAGCGCCACCGGGGGCGCGCCCGCCTGAGCGCGCCCCGCGGCAGGCCCTACGCCTCCCGGCGCACCTCGACCACCCGGAAGCGGTTGGCCACGAACGCGCCGTCGGTGAGCGCCGCGTTGGCCGCCGGGTTGCCGCCGGAGCCGTGGAAGTCGGAGAAGGCGGCCGTCTGGTTGACGTACACCCCGCCGGTGAGGTTGAGGGAGAGCTGGGCGGCCTCCTCCAGGCAGGCCTCGCGCACCGCCTCCTCGACCTCGGGGGAGGTGGTGTACGCGCCGACCGTCATCGCGCCCTTCTCGCGGACGGTGCGCCGCAGCAGTTCCACCGCGTCGTCGGCGGAGTCGACCGCGACGGCGAAGGAGACCGGGCCGAAGCACTCGCTCATGTAGGCGGCCTCGTCGTCCGGCTTGGCGCCGTCCAGCTTCACGATCACCGGGGTGCGGACCACCGCGCCCGGGAACTCCGGGTGGGTGATCTCGCGGGAGGCGAGGGCGACCTCGCCGAGCGAGGCGGCGGCCTCCAGGCGGGCCTTGACGTCCGGGTTGACGAGCGCGCCCAGCAGGCCGCCCGCGCGGGCGTCGTCCCCGAGCAGTCCGTCGACCGCCTTCGCCAGGTCGGCGGCGACCTCGTCGAAGGACTTCGGACCCTGGTCGGTGGTGATGCCGGCGCGCGGGATCAGCAGGTTCTGCGGGGTGGTGCACATCTGGCCGCTGTACAGCGACAGGGAGAACGCCAGGTTGGCGAGCATCCCCTTGTAGTCGTCCGTCGACTCCACCAGCACCGTGTTGACGCCGGCCTTCTCCGTGTACACCTGCGCCTGGCGGGCGTGGGTCTCCAGCCAGTCGCCGAACTCCGTCGAACCGGTGTAGTCGATGATCCGGATCTCCGGTCGGGTCGCCAGCGACTTGGCGATGCCCTCGCCCGGCCGCTCGGCGGCCAGCGCGACCAGGTTCGGGTCGAAGCCGGCCTCGGTGAGCACCTCGCGCGCGGTGCGCACGGTGAGCGCGAGCGGCAGCACCGCGCGCGGGTGGGGCTTGACCAGGACCGCGTTGCCGGTGGCGAGGGAGGCGAACAGGCCCGGATAGCCGTTCCAGGTCGGGAAGGTGTTGCAGCCGATGACCAGGCCGATGCCGCGCGGGACCGGGGTGAACCGCTTGGTCAGCTTCAGCGGGTCGCGCTTGCCCTGCGGCTTGGTCCACTCGGCGGTGCCGGGCGTGCGGTCCTGTTCCGCGTAGGCGTACGCCACCGCCTCCAGGCCGCGGTCCTGCGCGTGGGGGCCGCCCGCCTGGAACGCCATCATGAACGCCTGGCCGGAGGTGTGCATCACCGCGTGGGCGAACTCGTGCGTCCGGTCGCTGATCCGCTTGAGGACCTCCAGGCAGACCACCGCGCGCGTCTCCGCGCCCGCGTCCCGCCAGGCCCGCATCCCGGCCTTCATGGCCGGCAGCAGTACGTCGGGGTCCACGTGCGGGTAGCTGACGCCCAGCTCGATGCCGTACGGGGAGACCTCGCCGTCGACCCAGCCGTCCGTGCCGGGCTGGCCGAGGTCGAGGCGGGTGCCGAGCAGGGCGTCGAAGGCGGCCTTGCCCGCCGCCAGGTCCAGACTGCCGTCCTCCCCGTAGGCCTTGGGGTGTTCGGGGTGCGGGGACCAGTACGCGCGCGTGCGGATCGCTTCCAGTGCCTGGTCCAGGGTGGGACGGTGCCGGGCGATCAGCTGGTGCGCGGTGAGTTCGGCGGCCATGGGGACCAACTCCTCGTCTCGGGAACTCTCCGTCGAGTTCATGGACCGGGCAGAAGGAAGGGTGGGAAACGTGGGCGGAAAGAGACGGTCAGAGTTAGGGTAACCGAACGATCGGTCGGGACAAGGGGATCCGGCGTATCTGTGGAAAACGTCGTGCGGGAGGATCGCGCCCATGACAGCACTCGACCTCAGCAGTCCCGTGGCCGTCGTCGGCACCGGCACCATGGGCCAGGGAATCGCCCAGGTCGCGCTGGTCGCGGGCCATCCCGTACGGCTCCACGACGCCGCTCCCGGCCGGGCCCGGGAAGCGGCCGACGCGATCGGCGCCCGGCTCGACCGGCTGGTGGAGAAGGGGCGGCTCACGGCGGCCGACCGGGACGCCGCCCGCGCCCGCCTGCTGCCCGTCGACGAGCTCACCGGCCTCGCCGGCTGCGCCCTGGTCGTCGAGGCCGTCCTGGAGCGGCTCGACGTCAAGCAGGAACTGCTGCGCGCGCTGGAGGACGTCGTCTCCGACGACTGCCTGCTCGCCACCAACACCTCCTCCCTCTCCGTCACCGCGATCGGCGGCGCCCTGCGCGTCCCCGGCCGCTTCGTGGGCCTGCACTTCTTCAACCCCGCCCCGCTGCTGCCGCTGGTCGAGGTCGTCTCCGGGTTCGCCACCGAGGTCTCGTACGCCACGCGCGCGTACGAGACGGCCCGCGCCTGGGGCAAGACCCCGGTCGCCTGCGCCGACACCCCCGGCTTCATCGTCAACCGCATCGCCCGGCCCTTCTACGCCGAGGCCTTCGCGGTGTACGAGTCGCAGGGCGCCGACCCGGCCACCATCGACGCGGTGCTGCGCGAGTCGGGCGGCTTCCGGATGGGCGCCTTCGAGCTGACCGACCTCATCGGCCAGGACGTCAACGAGTCCGTCACCCACTCGGTGTGGCGGTCCTTCTTCCAGGACGTGCGCTTCACCCCCTCCCTCGCCCAGCGCCGGCTGGTCGAGTCCGGCCGCCTCGGCCGCAAGAGCGGCCGGGGCTGGTACGACTACCGGGACGGCGCCGAGCGCCCCGAGCCGCACACCGCCGAGCCCGCCGAGCCGCCCGCGTACGTGGTCGCCGAGGGTGACCTGGGGCCCGCCTCGGAGCTGCTCGCCCTGATCCGCGAGGCCGGCATCGAGGTGCGCGAGGAGGCCGAGGACGAGGGCACCCGCCTGGTGCTGCCCGGCGGCGGCCAGCTGGTCCTCGCCGACGGCCAGACCTCCGTGGAGTTCCACGACGTCGTCTACTTCGACCTCGCCCTCGACTACCGCACGGCCCCGCGCGTCGCCCTGTCCCACTGCCAGGACACCTCCGCGCGCACCGTCGCCGAGGCCACCGGCCTGTTCCAGGCGCTGGGGAAGAAGGTCAGCGTCATCGGGGACGTCCCCGGCATGATCGTCGCGCGCACGGTGGCGCGGATCATCGACCTGGCGCACGACGCCGTCGCCAAGGGCGTCGCCACCGAGGAGGACATCGACACCGCGATGCGGTCGGGTGTGAACTACCCTCTCGGACCCTTCGAGTGGAACCGCCGCCTCGGCCGCGGCTGGGCCGGCTCCCTCCTGGAGGAACTGCACGAGCGCGAACCGTCCGGCCGCTACGCGCCGTCCCTCGCGCTCGGCCGGCACGCCTACGCCTCCGACAAGCGGGAGGACACCCCATGACCACCGCCCGGCGCGACACCTACACCCCGGAGACGCTGCTGTCCGTCGCCGTGCGGGTGTTCAACGAGCGCGGCTACGACGGCACCTCCATGGAGCACCTGTCCAAGGCGGCCGGCATCTCCAAGTCGTCGATCTACCACCACGTGACCGGCAAGGAGGAACTGCTGCGCCGCGCGGTGAGCCGGGCGCTGGACGGGCTCTTCGGCATCCTCGACGAGGAGCGGGCGGGCGCGGGGCGGGCCGCCGAGCGGCTGGAGTACGTCGTCCGGCGGATGGTCGAGGTGCTGATCGCCGAGCTGCCGTACGTGACGCTGCTGCTGCGGGTGCGCGGCAACACGGACACCGAGCGGTGGGCGCTGGAGCGGCGGCGCACGTTCGACCACCGGGTCGCCGAGCTGCTCAAGGCCGCGGCGGCCGACGGGGACGTGCGCGGCGACATACAGGTGCGCCTGGCGACCCGGCTGGTCTTCGGGATGATCAACTCGATCGTCGAGTGGTACCGGCCGGACGGGCGCGGCATGGACGAGCGCGAGGTGGCCGACGCGGTGGCGCGGCTGGTCTTCGAGGGGCTGTGCAGGGCGCCCTGAGGGGTTTCACCCCTGTGGCTCCAGGTCCTCCTCCTCGAACACCAGCAGGGTGCGGGTGCTGAGCACCTCGGGGATGGCCTGGAGCCGGGTGAGCACCAGTTCGCGCAGGGCCCGGTTGTCGGGCGTGTGCACCAGCAGCAGGACGTCGAAGTCCCCGCCCACCAGGGCGATGTGGGAGGCACCGGGGAGCTGTCTGAGCTGCTCGCGGACGGTGCGCCAGGAGTTCTGGACGATCTTCAGGGTGATGTAGGCGGACGTCCCGTGACCGGCCCGCTCGTGGTCGACGCGGGCGCCGAAGCCGCGGATGACACCGTCCTCGACGAGCCGGTTGATGCGGGCGTAGGCGTTCGCGCGGGAGACGTGGACCTGCTCGGCGACCGAGCGTACGGACGCGCGGCCGTCCTGCTGGAGCAGCCGCAGAATGTCCTGGTCGATGGCGTCCAGCGGACGCGGGGGCGGAAGCCGCCCGGTCCCCTCCCGGTCCTCGGCCGCTCCCTCCGGCCCTCCGGCCATTTGTTCAGATGCCACCCGCCCCCGCCTCTCCGCCATGGACGTCCTGCCCCCATCTCAGGGTGTGGAGAACCGTTTGTCCACAGCCTGGTGCCACCCATAGCCAAAATGTGCCGACGACCGAACAATCGGTTGGTGAGGCACGTCACAGACGCCGTGTCTCCGTCAGCCGTCCCACGAGGAGGTGCCGTCATGACGGTCATGGAGCAGCGGGGGGCCTACCGGCCCGCGCCGCCGCCCGCCTGGCAGCCCCGTACCGACCCCGCGCCGCTGCTGCCCGACGCGGAGCCGTACCGGGTGCTCGGCACCGGGGCGGCCGCGAAGGCCGACCCTGAGCTGCTGCGCCGGCTGTACGCGGAGCTGGTGAAGGGCCGCCGCTACAACGCGCAGGCCACCGCCCTCACCAAGCAGGGCCGTCTCGCGGTCTACCCCTCCAGCACCGGTCAGGAGGCCTGCGAGGTGGCCGCCGCGCTCGTCCTGGAGGAGCGCGACTGGCTCTTCCCGAGCTACCGCGACACCCTCGCCGTCGTCGCACGCGGCGTGGACCCCGTCGAGGCCCTCACCCTGCTGCGCGGCGACTGGCACACCGGCTACGACCCCTACGAGCACCGGGTGGCGCCGCTGAGCACCCCGCTCGCCACCCAGCTCCCGCACGCCGTCGGCCTCGCCCACGCCGCCCGCCTCAAGGGCGACGACGTGGTCGCCCTCGCCCTGGTCGGCGACGGCGGCACCAGCGAGGGCGACTTCCACGAGGCGCTGAACTTCGCCGCCGTCTGGCGGGCCCCGGTGGTCTTCTTCGTCCAGAACAACGGCTTCGCGATCTCCGTACCGCTCGCCAAGCAGACCGCGGCCCCGTCGCTGGCCCACAAGGCCGTCGGCTACGGCATGCCCGGCCGCCTGGTCGACGGCAACGACGCCGCCGCCGTGCACGAGGTCCTCGCCGACGCCGTCCGGCACGCGCGCGCGGGCGGCGGCCCGACCCTGGTCGAGGCGATCACGTACCGCGTGGAGGCCCACACCAACGCCGACGACGCCACCCGCTACCGCGGCGACGCCGAGGTGGAGACCTGGAAGCAGCACGACCCGATCGTCCTGCTGGAACGGGAGCTCACCGCACGCGGCCTGCTCGACGAGGACGGCATCGACGCCGTCCGCCGGGACGCCGAGACCATGGCGGCCTCCCTGCGCGCCCACATGAACCAGGACCCGGCGCTCGACCCCATGGACCTCTTCACCCACGTCTACGCCGAACCCACCCCCCAGTTGCTGGAGCAGCGGGAGCAACTGCGGGCGGAGCTGGCGGCCGAGGCCGAGTCGGAAGGGGCGCAGCGATGACCACCGTCGCGGTCAAGCCGGCCACCATGGCGCAGGCCCTCACGCGCGCGCTGCGCGACGCCATGGCCGCCGACCCGTCCGTGCACGTCATGGGCGAGGACGTCGGCACCCTCGGCGGTGTCTTCCGCATCACCGACGGGCTGGCCAAGGAGTTCGGCGAGGACCGCTGCACGGACACCCCGCTGGCCGAGGCGGGCATCCTCGGCACGGCCGTCGGCATGGCGATGTACGGGCTGCGCCCGGTCGTGGAGATGCAGTTCGACGCCTTCGCCTACCCGGCGTTCGAGCAGCTGACCTCGCACGTGGCGAAGATGCGCAACCGCACGCGCGGGAAGATGCCCCTGCCGCTCACCATCCGCGTCCCCTACGGCGGGGGCATCGGCGGCGTCGAGCACCACAGCGACTCCTCCGAGGCGTACTACATGGCGACTCCGGGGCTCCATGTCGTCACGCCCGCGACCGTCGCGGACGCCTACGGGCTGCTGCGCGCCGCCATCGCCTCCGACGATCCGGTCGTCTTCCTCGAGCCCAAGCGCCTGTACTGGTCCAAGGACTCCTGGAACCCCGAGGAGCCGGTGTCCGTCGAGCCGATGGGCCGCGCGGTGGTGCGGCGCTCCGGCCGGAGCGCCACACTCATCACGTACGGGCCGTCCGTACCCGTCTGCATGGAGGCGGCCGAGGCGGCCCGGGCCGAGGGCTGGGACCTCGAAGTCGTCGATCTGCGCTCCCTGGTGCCGTTCGACGACGAGACGGTGTGCGCCTCGGTGCGGCGGACGGGACGCGCGGTCGTCGTCCACGAGTCGGGCGGCTTCGGCGGCCCGGGCGGGGAGATCGCGGCCCGGGTCACGGAACGCTGCTTCCACCACCTGGAGGCGCCGGTGCTGCGTGTGGCCGGGTTCGACCTGCCGTACCCGCCACCGATGCTGGAGCGCCACCACCTGCCCGGTGTGGACCGGATCCTGGACGCCGTGGGGCGTCTGCAGTGGGAGGCCGAGAGCTGATGACACAGGTGCTGGAGTTCAAGCTCCCCGACCTCGGTGAGGGACTCACCGAGGCGGAGATCGTGCGCTGGCTGGTCGAGGTCGGCGATGTCGTCGCCGTCGACCAGCCGGTCGTCGAGGTCGAGACGGCCAAGGCCATGGTGGAGGTGCCCTGCCCCTACGGCGGTGTGGTCACCGCCCGGTTCGGCGCGGAGGGCACGGAACTGCCCGTCGGCGCCCCGTTGCTGACGGTGGCGGTCGGGGAGCCGGACGGCGACCACCCGACGGGAGGGGCGAACGCCTCCGCCGCCCGGAGCGAGGGTTCCCGGCCGGAGGGCTCCCGCACCGAGGGCTCCCGGGAGGACTCCCGCGCCGGGGGTTCGGGCAACGTCCTGGTCGGCTACGGCACGTCGGAGGCGCCGGCCCGGCGCCGCCGGGTGCGTCCGGCGCCCCCCGCGCCCCCCGCATCCGTCACGCCCACCGCGCCCATGACACCTGCCACGCCTGCCGTGTCCGCCGCGTCCGCCGTGTCCGCGGCGAACGGACGGCCCCGGCCGGCGGTCGACGGCCCCGTCCCCGTCATCTCGCCCCTGGTGCGCAGGCTGGCCCGGCAGAACGGCCTGGACCTGCGGGAGCTGGCGGGTTCCGGGCCCGACGGACTGATCCTGCGGGCGGACGTGGAGGACGCGCTGCGGGCCGCACGGGACCGTACGGGCCGGGCGGTCGACGAGCCGCAGCGGCAGGTGGCGCAGACCCGGCCGTCCCCCGGCGCCGCGGAGGCCGCCCGGACCACCCGCATCCCCCTCAAGGGCATCCGCGGCGCCGTCGCCGACAAGCTCTCCCGCAGCCGTACCGAGATACCGGACGCGACCTGCTGGGTGGACGCCGACGCGACCGAACTGATGCGCACGCGGGCCGCCATGAACGCGTCCGGCGGCCCGAAGATCTCCGTGCTCGCCCTGCTGGCCCGGATCTGCACGGCCGCACTGGCCCGCTTCCCCGAGCTCAACTCCGGCGTGGACACGGAGGCCAGGGAGGTCGTCCAGTACGCGGACGTGCACCTCGGGTTCGCCGCGCAGACCGACCGGGGGCTCGTCGTCCCCGTCGTCCGGGACGCGCACGCGCGGGACGCGGAATCGCTGACCGCGGAGTTCGCCCGGCTGACCGAGGCGGCCCGGGCCGGGATGCTGACGCCCGCGGAGCTCACGGGCGGCACCTTCACGCTGAACAACTACGGCGTCTTCGGCGTCGACGGCTCCACCCCGATCATCAACCACCCCGAGGCCGCCATGCTCGGCGTCGGCCGCATCGTCCCCAAGCCATGGGTGCACGAGGGCGAGCTGGCGGTACGGCGGGTCGTGCAGCTCTCGCTCACCTTCGACCACCGGGTCTGCGACGGCGGCACGGCGGGGGGCTTCCTGCGGTACGTGGCGGATTGCGTGGAACAACCGGCGGTGCTGCTGCGGACCCTGTGATTCCCGCCGTCCTCCCCTCTTCCGCCGTCCTCCCCTCTCCGGCCTCTCCCGTCGTGCCCGGCGTTCCCGCCGTGCCCGGCGTGCCCCCGCGTTCTCCGTGACGGCGGGGGCACGCATACTCGGGGGGTGACCGAGTTCGAGCATCCTCGTGATCCCGGCACCGGCCCCGCGCGGAGGCCGGCGCCCGCCACGGACGACGCCGCGTACGACGCCGTCGTGCTCGCCGGTGGTGCCGCCCGGCGGCTCGGGGGCACGGACAAGCCCGGGGTACGCGTGGGCGGACGGGCCCTGCTCGACCGGGTGCTCGCGGCCTGCGCCGCCGCCCGGACCACGGTGGTCGTCGCCGACCCCCGGCCCACCGAGCGGCCCGTCGTCTGGGCCCGCGAGGAACCGCCGGGCGGCGGACCGCTCGCCGCGCTCGACGCCGGGCTCCGGCACACCACGGCGGACCACGTCGTCCTGCTCTCCGCCGACCTGCCGTTCCTCGACCGGCGTACCGTCGAAGGGCTGGGGGAGGCCCTGCGCCGCTCCACCGCCGACGGCGTGGTGCTGACCGACGCCGACGGCCGGGACCAGCCGCTCGTGGCCGCGTACCGGAGCCCGGCCCTGCGCCGTGAACTGGCCGCGCTCACCGACCGGCACGGTGAACTGACCGGGCTGTCCCTGCGCCGGCTGACCGCCTCGCTCGACCTCGCCCGTGTCGTGGACCCGGTGGCGTCCTTCGACTGCGACACCTGGGACGACATCGCCATTGCCAGAGCACGCATCAGGGAGCATGGGCACGTGTTGGATGAATGGATTTCCGCAGTCAAGGACGAGCTGGGCATCGACCTGGACGTCGACACCGGCGTGCTGCTCGACCTGGCCCGTGACGCCGCCCACAACGTGGCCAGGCCCGCCGCGCCGCTGACCACCTTCCTCGTCGGCTACGCGGCCGCGCGGGCGGGCGGTGACAAGGAGGCCGTCGCCGAGGCGGCCCGCAAGGCCGAGGCCCTCGCGCTGCGCTGGGCGGACGAGGAGGCCGCCGTTCCCCCGTCCGCGGACGTCGCGCCGGACGCGACCCCCGACAGCCGCCCGGACGCGGGATGACCGCGCATGCCACCGGGGCCGACGCGGACGCCGACGATCTCGACGTCGAGGAGGCGCTCGCTCTCGTGAAGGAAGTTTCCGGC
>NZ_MSGP01000203.1 GCF_002078235.1 Streptomyces viridosporus | reverse complement strand
TCGACGTTGACGACCGCCGCGCTGGCGTCCACCACCTTGAAGTAGACCACCGCGTCGACCCGCACGGTCACGTTGTCCCGGGTGATGCCCTCCTGGGCCGGCACCGGCATCGTGACGATCTGCAGGTTCACCCGGTGCAGCCGGTCCACGAACGGCACGATCATGGTGAATCCGGGCCCGCGCACCTGGGGGCGGAGCCGGCCGAGCCGGAGCACCACGCCCCGCTCGTACTGCTTGACGACCCGCGCCGCCGCCATCGCGTAGACCGCTCCGGCGGACGCCGCCGTCACTCCCGCCGTCACCAACTCCTCGACCATCACGGCCCCCAGGGTCCGAAGTGGCGCATCAGGTGATCCCACGCGTCCGGTGCCGCCCGGCGCGTCCTGGTGCGTCCTTCGACGGTAGCCCCCGACCCGGGCACGGGCGAGCCCCCGCACATCGGTTGTGTGCGGGGGCTCGTCCTGCTGCCGGCTGCAGGCGGAACACAGGGGGCCGGTGGTGCGGGCCGACCCCGGTGACCGGTCCTAGTAGACGCTGACGCCGTAGGCGCTCAGGGCCTCCGTCACCGGCTGGAAGAAGGTCGTGCCGCCGGAGGAGCAGTTGCCGCTGCCGCCGGAGGTCAGACCGTACGCGGTGCCGTTGCTGCCGTAGAGCGGGCCGCCGGAGTCACCGGGCTCGGCGCAGACCGTGGTCTGGATGAGACCGGAGACGATGTCGCCGCCGCCGTAGTTGACGGTGGCGTTGAGGGCGGTGACCCGGCCGCTGTGCGTGCCCGTGGTGGAGCCGTCACGGATGACGGTGGTGCCCACGCTCGGGGTGGCCGCGCGGGTGATGTCCACGCCGTTGGCGGTGCCGGGCCGGCTCACCGAGGAGTTGGTGTACCGGACGATGCCGTAGTCGTTGCCCGGGAAGCTGGAGCCGGCGGTCGAGCCGAGCACCGTGGTGCGGCCGGAGTTGGAGTACCAGGTGCTCGAGCCCTGGGTGCAGTGGCCGGCGGTCAGGAAGTACTCGGTCCCGTTGCCGGCACGGACGTTGAAGCCGAGGGAGCAGCGGCCGGTGCTCGAGTAGATGGCGTCGCCGCCCTGGATGAGCTTGCTGAACGTGCCCGGGGTGCGCTTGATGGTGATCGCCTCGGCGTTCTCCCCGGCCTGCTGCTTGATCTTGTTGATCTCGGCCTGGGACACCGTGCTGTCGACGGTGACGAGCACCCGGTTGGTCTTGCTGTCGACGGCCCAGGCGGTGCCCGGGATGTCGGCCTTCAGCACCGAGCCGCTGACGCTCTTGAGCTCGGCGGAGCTGAAGGTGGTGGGGGTGTCGGCCGCGTTCGCGCTGGGGATCGCGAACGCTGCGGCGGCCACGAGGCCGGCGGAGACGGCGGTCAGCCGGGTCCGTCTCGAGATGCCGCTACGGGGGGTGGTGCGCTTGATCCTCACTTCTCGTTCCTCCACAAAGGAAGTAGGGGGCCCTCGTGGGGTTGTGGGCCCGTGAGGCGCAGCCAGGGAACCACGTGCCCGGATTCCGAACACGCCGTGCCCCTGACAAGCGCTGTGGGCGAGTATTCGGCCGACCGACCGTTCGGCGCAAGGGTGCCTTTCGGCCGTCAACCTTTGAACCACCTGTGGAGGTTTGGCCCGTGACGTGGGGTCGGATCACCGGCGGTAGCTGCGGCGAAGGCGAATCCGGGTGCCCCGGGCGTGTCCGGAATTCGACCCTCCGTATAGCCCGCCGGGGCGCGGCCGCCGCTCAGCAGTCGCAGCCGCAGTCGCAGCCGCCGTCCTCGCTGCAGCAGTTGCAGCAGTTGCAGCAGTTGCCACAGCAGTCGCAGCACTCGCAGCAGTCTCCGCAGTGGCTGCAGAGCCCCTGCTTGTGCTCCCGCGACCAGGGGTCCTCGTAGGTGCCGCAGCACATCTGGCACGTGCAGGCCAGCCCCAGCCACACGGCGCAGCCCGCGAGCAGCCCGCGCCGGTCGCGGTGCGGCGGCCCGGGAGGCGGCGGGGCGCCGGGGGCGCCGGGTGCGCCGGGGGGTGCGTAGGGACCGGGAGCGTGGGCACAGGAGACGGTACCGAAGGCGCGACGGACGGAGTTGGGCAGTTCATGGACGAGCAGCCGGTGCGCGAGACCCCCGTCGGCGAACTCCACCTCGCGCAGCGCGAGCCGGATGCCGTGCACCGCGTCGTCGGCGAGCCGGCGGGCCTCCGTGAGCGGGGTGCCGGTGGCGGTGAGCGGGTTCCAGGCGCCCGACGCGGCGTCGGCCTCCCTGTCCTCCACGGCGTCCAGGAGATGTGCGAGGCGTCCGAAGAGGCGCCCCGCCTCGGCGAGCGGCACGGCGTTGTGCGGCCGGCCGGCGAGCACCGCGGTGTGCGCGAAGGCCGCCGCGGTCGCGGTCTCGGTCGGTTCGGTGACGGTGAGGAGGGGGGTGCCGGGCCCGGCGAGGGTCTCGATGCCGGTCTGCCGGTCCACGGCGTCGACGAGGACGGCGGTGTCGAACCCGACGTCGGCGCCGGTCCGCGCCCCGGCCCGGTCCCAGCCCGCGGCGACCCGGCGCGCGGCGAGCGCCACCGGCCTGCGCGCCAGCAGCCCGTCCCCGTCGGCGACGTGGTCGCGCAGCTTGGCGGAGGCGAGCACGAGGGAGACGGCCGCCGCGAGCCGCGCGCCCTCCCCGTGCGCGACGGACGCGGTGCGCATCCCCCGCAGCGGACACGGCCCCGCGGTGCGTCGACCCGTTTCCGCGCGGCCGTCCTGAGCCTCCGTCAGGACGGATATGAGGAGCCCGTCGTAGTTGGTGACGACACGCGCGAACTGCCCGTGGTCCCCGCGCAGCGCGAGGCACAGCCCGCACAGATGCGCCGTCCACTGGGCCGTGAGTTTTTCACCGAGCCGATGCCTGCAGGGCCTGACCATTCCGAACACGACATTCCCCCGTACGGTTGTGCGACGTTGAGCGGGCGCATCGTATCGGCCGCCGCGTTCACCCGTACGCACCGTCCATCACCCATACGCAGCGAAGAATCATATTTCACTCACAGTCAGCATCCGTTTACACCAAGACCCTTGGGAAACACGGACTCTCGACGGATCAGCTGTGCACCAGTACCGTCACAAACCCCCCGCTCGGCGTCTGTCCGCTTGGCGCGCCATCCGCATCATGGACGACCATAGGGATGCGGAAAGCAAGAAAGACTGCTGTGAGAGGAGGCGTCCATGGGATCGGTACGCAAGGCGAGTGCCTGGCTCGGCCTCGTCGACGACAACGAAGACGAGCGCTACTACGACGACGACTACTCCGACGGGACCGAGCCCGGGGACGCCTGGGTCACCGATCCGCGGGTCAAGGTGGCGTCGGACGTCGCCGAGGAGAGGGGCCGCCGCATCGCCACGGTCACCCCGGACAGCTTCCGGGACGCCCGCGCCATCGGCGAACTCTTCCGCGACGGCATTCCGGTCATCATGAACCTCACCGCCATGGACGCCGCCGACGCCAAGCGCGTCGTCGACTTCGCGGCGGGCCTGATCTTCGGTCTGCGCGGTTCCATCGAGCGGGTGTCCAGCCGGGTGTTCCTGCTGAGCCCGGCCGACACCGTGGTCGTCAGCGGGGAGTCGGCCGCGCACCGGTCGGACGGTTTCTTCAACCAGAGCTGAGGCGGGCCGCTCACCGGCCTCCCCGTGAGGCCCCGGTCGGCCGGGACTACCGGAACGCGTCGATTCCGGTGAGCGCCTTCCCCAGCACGAGCTGGTGCATCTCGACGGTGCCCTCGTAGGTGAGCACCGACTCCAGATTGGTCGCGTGCCGCATCACCGGGTACTCGAGCGAGATCCCGTTGGCGCCGAGGACCGTGCGGGCCGTACGGCAGATGTCGATGGCCTCGCGGACGTTGTTGAGCTTGCCGAAGCTGACCTGCTCGGGACGCAGGCGGCCGGCGTCCATGCGCCGCCCCAGATGATGGGCGAGCAGGATCCCCTTGTGCAGTTCGACCGCCATGTCGGCGAGTTTGGCCTGCGTCAGCTGGAACCCGCCGATGGGCCGCCCGAACTGCTCCCGCGACTTCGCGTAGTCGACCGCCGCCTCGAAGCAGCTCCGCGCGGCGCCCATGGCGCCCCAGACGATCCCGTACCGGGCGTGCGAGAGACAGCTGAGCGGGCCCTTGAGCCCGGTCGCCTCGGGCAGGACGGCGTCGGCGGGCAGCCGCACGTCGTCGAGCACCAGCTCGCTGGTGACGGAGGCGCGCAGCGACCACTTGTGCCTGATCTCGGGCGCCGAGAACCCCGCGCTGTCGGTCGGCACCACGAACCCGCGGATCCCCTCGTCGGTCCGCGCCCACACCACGGCGACCCCGGCCACGGACCCGTTGGTGATCCACATCTTGCGCCCGTTGAGCACCCAGTCCCCGCCGTCGCGCTTGGCGTACGTGCGCATCGAGGCGGGGTCGGAGCCGTGGTCGGGCTCGGTGAGGCCGAAGCAGCCGATGACCTCACCGGCGGCCATCCGCGGCAGCCACCGCTGCTTCTGCTCCTCGCTGCCGAACCGGTGGACGGCGTACATCGCGAGGGACCCCTGCACGGAGACCAGGGACCGGATCCCGGAGTCGGCCGCCTCCAGTTCCAGACAGGCGAGCCCGTACTGGACGGCGCTCGCGCCCGCGCAGCCGTAGCCGTCGAGGGACATGCCGAGCGCGCCGATCCCGCCGAGTTCCCGGGCGAGTTCCCGGATGCCCGGCAGCTCGCCCTTCTCGTACCAGTCGGCGACGTACGGCAGCACGCGGTCGGCGGCCCAGGCGCGCACGGTGTCCCGGACGGCCAGGTCCTCCGGCTCCAGGAGGTCGTCGATGCCGAGGGGGTCGGCGGGGTCGAAGGGGGGCAACTTCGCGGACGCGGACATGGGGCACCCTCCGGGACGCGCCGCCTGGCGCTGCTGATCACGGCTCGGGCCGACGTTACGACGCGGTCCTCCGCGCGTCCACCCCGCTCCGGTGGGCACGGCTCACACCTTCAGCCCGGAGACACGCGCCTCCGCGGCCTCCCGGGGCGCGGGCACCTCCACGGCGGCCGTCTCGCACTGCATCGCCCGCGGCAGCCGGAGCGCCATCGCGGCGCCGACCAGCAGCAGGCCCGCGCTCACCAGCAGGGTCACGTGCAGCCCGTGCACGAAGGCGTGGCGCGCCGCCTGGCGCAGGGCGGCCCCGGCGGGTCCGCCGAGCCGGTCGGCCACCTCGTACGCCTCGCCCAGCGAGTGCGACGCCGCCGAGGACGCCGACGCGGGCACCCCGGGCACGCCGGCGGTGCCGGGCCCGTAGGCCGCGTTCATCACGCTGCCCAGCAGCGCGATCCCGACGCCGGCGCCCAGTTGGTACGAGGTCTCGCCGATCGCCGCCGCCCCGCCGGCCTGCTGCGGCGGCGCCTCGCTGAGCATCGACTCGTAGGCCCCGAACAGGGTGGTCTCCAGGCCGAAGCCGAGCAGGACGAAGCCGGTGAACAGCAGCGGGGCGTTGTCCTCGCCGCCCATCGCGGTCAGGGACACCACCGCGGCGGCCGTCAGGCAGAAGCCGGCGCAGACCATGCGGCGCGGGCCGAACCGGCGCAGCATGCGCGCGCCCGCCAGGCCCGCCGCCATCGCCGCGACGGTCAGCGGCAGCAGGCGCAGTCCGGTCTCGAGCGGGGAGAGCCCCAGCACGAGCTGGAGGTACTGCGCGGCGATGAGTTCGAGCCCGACCAGGGCGAGCATCGCCAGCACGATGCACCCCACCGACGTGCTGAACGCCGGCCGCGCGAACATCCGCAGGTCGACCAGGGGGTGCGTCCGGCGCCGCTGGCGGCGGACGAAGGCGAACAGCAGCACCGCGCCCGCGAGCAGCGGCAGGACGGTCCACACACCGGTGACGGGTTCGCCGCCGCCGAGCCGCTTCACGCCGAGGACCGCCGCGAACAGTCCGGCGGCGGCCAGCAGCGCGCCGACCACGTCCCAGGGGCCGTCGCCGTCGCCCTTCGACTCCGGCAGCAGGATCCGCCCCACCGGCAGGCTGACCAGCATCAGCGGAATGTTGATCAGGAAGACCGAGCCCCACCAGAAGTGCTCCAGCAGGAACCCGCCGATCAGCGGTCCGACCGCCGCGCCCACCGCGGCGACCGCGCTCCAGACGCCGATGGCCAGCGCCCGTTCGCGCCGGTCCGGGAAGACCTGGCGCAGGATGGACAGCGTCGCGGGCATGATCATCGCGCCGCCGACGCCGAGCAGCGCCCGTGCCGCGATCAGCACCGGGGGGTTGTCCGCGAGGGCCGCCATGCCGGAGGCGATGCCGAACAGGGCGTAGCCGAACAGGAGCACGCGCCTGCGGCCGACCCGGTCGCCCAGGGTGCCGAACAGGATCAGCAGCGAGGCGCAGACCAGCGGATAGGCGTCGACGATCCAGAGCAGCTCCACCGCACCGGGCCTGAGGTCCTCGGTGACGGCGGGGACCGCCACGTGCAGCACGGTGGCGTCGACGGCGACCAGCAGCAGACTGACGCAGAGGACGACGAGCACCAGCCAGCGGTTGGCCCCGGCCCCGGCCGACCGACCGCGCGGTGCGGCGGAGGCCGTGGTCGTCCCGGACATGTGCGTACCTCCCAGATGTTCCCTCGCCGTCGGCGGATCCACGGGGTGGGGACTTCCCCGCGGCTCGGCCGGAGAGGAGCGGCGGTCTCCGGCCGGCGCGACGGACGGCGAGTGACACGTCAGCGTACGCGAGTGCGGGCCCGGGGCGAGTGGCGGGCCTCTCACCCGTGCGGCGGATCGGTGTGGCGTACACCACTCCCCTCCGGGGCGCGGGCGGCCCGGTGCGGCACCCGGTCGATAATCGGGCCCGTGATCGATCTCGACACGTGCGCCGGCACGGCCCGCGTCGGAGCACTGCGCCGGGCCGCCCCGGCCCTCCTCGGGTACGCGGCCGTGCGTGTCCTGGGCCTGTTCGCCCTGGCCTTGTGGAGCCAGGCGCGCGGCAAGGACGCGTACACCTTGCTGACCGCCCGCTGGGACGCGCTCTGGTACACGCGGGTGGCCGAGCTCGGGTACGGCTACGAGGTACGGCTCCCGAACGGCGACGTGCACTCCAACCTGGCGTTCTTCCCTCTGCTCCCCTGGCTGGAACGGCTCGTGGCGGCGGTGTCCCCGCTGTCGTACGCCGACGGGGGCTTCGTCGTCTCCCTGCTCGCCTCGCTCGCCGCGGCCTGGGGGATCTTCGCGGTGGCCGACCACGTGTACGGGCCCCGGGCCGGGGTGTGCGCGGTGCTGCTGTGGGCGGTGCTGCCGGTCGGGATCGTGCAGTCGATGGCGTACAGCGAGTCCCTGTTCACCGCGCTCGCCGCGTGGTCGCTGTACGCCGTGCTGACCGGCCGCTGGGTGACGGCGGGGGTCCTGGCGTGCCTGGCCGGGCTGACCCGGCCGGTGGGGCTGGCGGTGGTCGCGGCGGTCTGGGCGGCGGGGGCCGTCTCGTTCGTGCGGGATCGCAGCGCGCCCGCGCCGCACGGCGCGCGCACCGGGCCGGGCGCCCTCGACGGCCCGGCGACCCGGCGCGCCACGGCACCGGACGGCGCCCGCGCCTTCGCGAGCGCCCCGGTCGGCGGCGCAGGCGCCCCGGGCGTCCGCCCGCGCCGAGCGCTCGGCATGCTCCTCGCCCCCCTCGGCGCCGCCGGTTACGTTCTGTGGGTGGGGCACCGGACCGGAACCGGGCCGCTGGGGTACCTCGACGTACAGGCCGGATGGCGGAACGGGTTCGACGGGGGGTACGCCTTCGCCCGCTTCGTCGCCGAGAAGTTCACGGCTTTTCCGTCCGTCCCGGCGGGGCTCGGACTGACGCTCGGGGTCGGTCTGGTGGTGTGGCTGTACGTGATCTGCGTACGGCAGCGCCAGCCGCTGCCGCTGCTGGTGTACGCCGGGGTCGTCACCGCGCTCGCCCTGTGCGCGTCGAGCTACTTCGGCTCCAAACCGCGTCTGCTGCTGCCCGCCTTCCCCCTGCTGCTGCCCCTCGCCCTCTCCCTGGCCCGGCTGCGTACCCGCAGGTCGGCGCTGGTCGTCGGGTCGGCCGCGGTGGCCTCGGCGGTGTACGGCGCCCTCTGGCTGAACGGCTCCGGCCCGCCCTGATACGCCCGGACGGCCGATGAGCACCGGGAAAATTCCGCGCCGGGCCCCGGTGAACGAATTCGAAAGCACGATAAAACCCTGCCCCCGAATGATCAAAGGAATTGAAGGGCGCAGCGCCCGGGAGATTACGGATTCACGGGAAATAAACGTCCGCCTGAGAGGAATGCCACATCACATCGTCATCACGGAGCCGCTGATTCGGCGGGGATCCCCACTCACTCGCTGTAACGTCGATTGGGTGCGTACCAAACGGAAGCCCACCCGTCTGGACCGGGTGTTCTCGAGGCTGGATCGTGAGCCGGAACGGCCGGCTCACATCGGCGTGCCGCGGATGAGCCGGCACCGGGTGGTGCTCTTCGGCGCCACCCTGGCCTTCTACCTGGCGATCGTGTGGGCCGTGGTGATCACCTCCTGGCTGGTCCGGCTGGACTGGCAGGTGATGTTCTTCCGCCCCTACCAGCAGTGGCCCGAGCTCCACGCCTTCGTCGACTACTACGTGGTGCTCGGCCAGCGCGGCCCGACCGCCGTGATGGTCGCGGCCTGGCTGGGCTGGCGTTCCTGGCGGCAGCACACGCTGCGCCCGCTGCTCGCCCTCGGCGTCTCCCTGTTGTTGCTGAACGTCACCGTCGGCGCCGCCAAGTACGGCATGGGACGGCTCGGACCGCACTACGCGACCGAGATCGGCTCGAACGAGATGTGGCTCGGCGGCGATATATTTCCCAGCGGCCACACCGCGAACGCCGTGGTGACCTGGGGAATCCTGGCCTATCTGGCCTCCACGGGGAGAGCGCGCCGCTGGCTGTCCGCCCTGTCCGCGGTGACCTCGCTCGGCGTGGGGCTGTCCACCGTCTACATCGGTACGCACTGGCTGAGCGATGTCCTGCTGGGCTGGGCCGCGGGCCTGCTGATCCTGCTCGCGCTGCCCTGGTTCGAGCCGCTGATCGCCCGCGCCGAGACCCGGATCCTCGCCCTGCGCCACCGCCGTCAGGCACACCGCGGCCGTACGGCGCCGGCGCCGGTGCAGCCGGCCGGGGCGCCGGTCGTGCTGGAACCGCTCACCGGCCACGGGGAGACCGCGGCCCCCGAGCCGGTCCCCACCGGCCGCGCGCCCTCCCGCACGCACGTCTACCTGGCGCCCGGCCCGCACACGACCCGCGCGGAGCGCACCCCGGTCACCCCGGGGGGCAGCCGCCGCCCGCAGCACGCGGAGCGGCACCCGCGCGGCACCACCTCGGCGACCCGCCCCTGACGGACGGCTCCCCTCCGGTACGCACACCCCGGCCCCGGTTCCCCGCGGAACCGGGGCCGAAGCCGTGTCTCAGCCCTTCCAGGCACGCGCCACCCGGCCGCCCCTCACCTCGAAGTTCAGCCGGCCCACGCGGTACTCCATGGTGATGATCGCCCCCGGCGGCAGCGCCCGCACCGTCGACCAGCCGCGCTCGCGCGCGAGGCGCTCGGCCCGGTCGGCGGCGAGGCCGACATAGGCGTCCGGACTGTCGTGGGGCTCCGCGGAGGGCGTCGGAATGGGTGCCATACCGCCACGCTATGCCCTGCCCGGTGGGCGGGGAAGCCCGCCCCGGGAACACCTGCCCGGGTCCCCCCGCGGTCACGCTTCTGTCACAGGATCACGACAGACGTTTACCCGGGCGGTCGTCACCCGGACGGGCGATTCCGTACTCTTTTTGCAGGCAATCGAACGTAATTCCCGCGTGTCACGCCACGACCGTGTTTCACCCCGGCGGAAAGTTCCGGGGAACGTGTCCCGGGACCCCATTCGCTTTCACCGCCGCGCACGCCCACGGAAGCCGGTACGCACAGAAAACACTCGGATCCGTCACACAATCCGCCACGCCCTCTGTCGGAGCGCACACGGGGCGAGCATCATGGCGTGGGCCCGGGGTACGTGGGGCGCGGGCTCGGGCGGGCCCGGTGCGCGACGAGCGAAGGGGCGAGCGATGGGGACGCAGACCGTACGGACGGCGCGACCGGCGCACCGGCAGCGGCGCGGACGGGCGGTGATCGACTGGCTGACCACCACCGACCACAAGAAGATCGGCCACCTGTACCTGGTCACGTCGTTCGTGTTCTTCCTGATCGCCGGGGTGATGGCCCTGGTGATGCGCGCCGAACTGGCCCGGCCCGGACTGCAGATCGTCGACAACCAGCAGTTCAACCAGATGTTCACGCTGCACGGCACGATCATGCTGCTGCTGTTCGCGACCCCCAGCTTCGCGGGGTTCGCCAACGAGCTGATGCCGCTGCAGATCGGCGCGCCCGACGTGGCCTTCCCACGGCTGAACATGTTCTCGTACTGGCTGTTCCTCTTCGGCGGCCTGATCGTGCTCGGTTCGCTGCTGGTGACCGGGGGCCCGCCGGCCTTCGGCTGGTTCGCCTACGCGCCGCTGAACAGCATGCAGTACTCGCCCGGTCTGGGCCCGGACCTGTGGATCATGGGACTGGCCCTGTCCGGGTTCGGCACGATCCTCGGCGCGGTCAACTTCCTCACCACCATCATCGGGATGCGCGCCCCCGGCATGACGATGTTCCGGATGCCGCTGTTCACCTGGAACACGCTGTTCACGTCGATCCTGATCCTGCTGGCCTTCCCGGTGCTCGCGGCGGCGCTGCTGGTGCTGGAGGCGGACCGGCGCTTCGGCTCGCAGGTCTTCGCCTCGGCCAACGGCGGGGCGATCCTGTGGCAGCACCTGTTCTGGTTCTTCGGGCATCCCGAGGTCTACATCATCGCGCTGCCGTTCTTCGGCATCGTCACGGAGATCATCCCGGTCTTCAGCCGCAAGCCGCTGTTCGGTTACCTGACGCTGGTCGGCGCCACGATGGCCATCACCGGGCTGTCGGTCGTGGTGTGGGCGCACCACATGTTCGCCACCGGTGCGGTGCTGCTGCCGTTCTTCTCCTTCATGAGCTTCCTGATCGCCGTGCCGACGGGAGTGAAGTTCTTCAACTGGACCGGCACCATGCTCAAGGGCTCGCTGTCCTTCGAGACACCGATGCTGTGGGCCACCGGGTTCCTGGTGTCGTTCCTGTTCGGCGGGCTGACCGGGGTGCTCCTGGCGTCGCCGCCCCTGGACTTCCACGTGACGGACTCGTACTTCGTGGTCGCGCACTTCCACTACGTGGTCTTCGGCACCGTCGTCTTCGCCACCTTCGCCGGGTTCTACTTCTGGTGGCCGAAGTTCTTCGGGAAGATGCTCGACGAACGGCTCGGCAAGATCCAGTTCTGGACGCTGTTCGTCGGCTTCCACACCACGTTCCTGGTGCAGCACTGGCTGGGCGCCGAGGGCATGCCCCGCCGGTACGCGGACTACCTCGCGTCGGACGGCTTCACCGCGCTGAACACGGTCTCCACCATCGGCGCGTTCCTGCTCGGCATCTCGACGCTGCCGTTCCTCTACAACGTCTGGAAGACCGCCAGGTACGGCGAGAAGGTCGAGGTCGACGACCCCTGGGGCTTCGGCCGCTCCCTGGAGTGGGCGACCTCGTGCCCGCCGCCCCGGCACAACTTCACGACGCTGCCCCGGATCCGTTCGGAGTCCCCGGCGTTCGACCTGCACCATCCCGAGTACGCGGCCGTGACGCCCCAGCCCGAGCCGGGGAGCGAGCAAGCCGGTCGCGGACCGTCCTGACCGCGTCGATCAGCGCGGCCGGTTCCCGCACCTCGAACTCGAAGCCGGGCATCATCACGTGGAGCACCATCACGTCCAGGCTCGCGGCGCCGGTGCGCAGGACGCAGCTGTCCGGTCCCTCCGCCTCGAGCGTCCCTTCGGAGGGCGAGATCCGCCCGGCCGCCTCCTCGACGGGAACCAGCAGCCGGCTCACCGCGTGCGAGGCGTACACGTGCGTGGAGACGCCCCGGGAGACGTAGGCCGCCAGGTCCCCGGCGGGCGGCTCGCGCGGGTCGTCCAGCAGCGGCGGCGGCAGCTCGGCGCCCGCGCCCAGCCGGTAGCCGCCGCCGGTGCCGGGGCCGGCGTCGACGGGGTGGCCGAGTCCCCGCAGCCGCTCCACGTCCCGGCGCACGGTACGGGGGCCGGCCCCGAGCCGTTCGGCGAGATCGGCGCCGGACCACTCGCGGTGGGCCTGGAGCAGGGACAGCAGACGCAGCAGACGTGCGGAGGTCTCCACCGTGGGACGAGCCTGCCGGTCGTCGCGGACAGCCGCTGTCCTGAACGCGGGCCGGGGCGCCCTGGGCGGGGGGTCAGGGTTCGTAGGCGAGCTGCGGCACGTCGAAGCAGGTGCGGTTCATGTCGCCCTGGGTGACCCACCCCTCGCCGTCCCGCCAGCGGGCCACCGACAGGCAGGTCCTGCCGGTCCCCGGCGGCTCGGGCGACGGCCGGAAGGAGACGGGCAGCAGCAGGCCGCCCGCCGTGTAGCCGTCGGCGCGCTCGACCCGGCCGTCGACGCATCCGCGCGTGATGCCCTCCGGGGCGCAGGACTTCGCCGCGTCGGTGAACCAGCGAGCGGCGGCCCAGCCCTCCAGCTGCCACTGGGAGTGCGTCCTCAGGTCCTCGGTGGCGTCCCGGAACTCCCGTACGGCCGCGTGGCCGGTGTCCTCGAAGTTGCGGCTGGAGCCGGTGGCCCACAGGGCGTTGCGGCAGCGCGGGGCGTCCTTGTAGTCCTCGGCGACGGTGGACGTCCAGTTCTGCACGTTGGTGACCTTGGCGGTGACCCGGGCGCCGACGTCGTCCATGGCCGCGCACAGACGGGCGTTGCCGTGGCCGTCGATGGCGTCGAAGACGAGGTCGACGCCCTGCTCCTTCAGGTCGGCGGCCACCGCGCGGAAGTTGGGCAGCGCGAAGTCGACCTGTTCGGTGACGACCCGGTAGCCCTCGGTCCTCAGGCCCCGCTCGACCAGGCGGGCGTAGGCGGCGGACGCGGACTGGTTGTAGGAGACCACGGCGGCCGTGCGGGCGCCGTGCTCGCGCTTGAAGTAGCGGTAGACCTCGGTCCCGCCGTACAGCTTGCCGTCCCAACCGGGTGTGCCGTTCCGGGGTGCCTCGCTGCCGTAGATGCCGTACAGGTGCGGGTAGGTGTCGTAGGCGGCGCCGAGGGGCTGGCCGCCGATGTCGGGCACGCCCGCGCGGGAGACGCGGGCGGCCCCCGCGTAGTCCAGGGCGGTGGTGGCCACCAGGGTGACGACCTTCTCCTCGTCGACGAGCCTGTGCACGCACGTGTCGTTGCCCGCGCCGCTGCCGCCGTCGTCGCACAGGCGCACCTCGACGCGCCGGCCGTCGATGCCCCCGCGCGCGTTGAGCCGCTCGAAGTAGGCCCGGGCGCCGTCGCGCGGACCGGTGAAGGCTCCGGCGCCGACCGGGCTGGTGGCACTCGTGATGATGCCCACGCGGACCGGCCCGGCCGTGCTCCGGGTGGGCGCGGAGGCGTGGTCGCCGCCCTCGAAGTCGCTCTCGGGCAGGCGGCTGCCGCAGGCCGCGGTCAGGACGAGCAGCACGGCCGCGGCGAGCGCCTCAGCAGCCCGGGACCGCCGGAGCCGAGCCATCGCCGCTCAGTTGCACCAGGGCGCACAGGGACTTGGCGGACACCTTCCAGGTGCCGTCCTGCTCGACGGCCGTTCCGGAGGCGTCCGGGAGCACGGTGGCCCCCTTGAGGATCAGGGCGAACTGCACGTCCGCCTCGGTCGGTGAGGTGAACGTGACCTCGGTGACCTTCGCCTCGACCTGTCCGACCCGCTCGTCACCGCTGAACGCCTCGAGCACGGGGCCCAGCAGCTCGCCGTTCTCCAGGAGGGCCTTCTTGTCGTCCAGGGACGTTCCGGGGGCGAAGAACTTCTCCCAGTTCTGCCGGATCTCCTGTTCGGCCGCCGCCCGGTCCGCGGGCGCGCTGGCCGGCGCGCTCGTCGTCCGGTCCGCCGACGGTGTGGGGGGCGTGCTCCCGCCGCCGCCCCCGCCGTCGTCGCCGCACGCCGCGAGGGCCGGGCCGAGCACCAGGAGCAGGGCGGTCGTGACCGTCGCGCCCCGCCCCACCGTCCGGGGGCCGCGTCCTCCCGCGTTCCCCCGCCTGAGGTCGCTGCCGAGAACCATCTGGGCTCACCACCGGGTGTCGGTCCGGGCCGTGGGCGCCCGGTGTTTTCAGGGTCGGCTCCCAGAGGGCATAGTGCAACCCATCGACCGATCGGGGACATCGACGGACAGCTACGTACAAGCACGGACAGGTACGGACATCCGACACGTGGGAGCCAGGATGCGGACAAACCGACTGCGGGCCGCGCACCCCGTCCTGTGGGCGGGCTGGGCCGCGCTCGCCGCGGGAGCGGTCCTGTGCGTCGTCGGCTGGTACGGCGTCTCGGGCGAGCGGTACGCCGAGCGGCAGTTGCCCTACCTGGCCTCCTGCACGATCCCCGGCGCGGCGCTGATCGTCGCCGGGGCGGTGCTGCTCGCCCACGGCCGGGACACGCTCGCCGCCGCGCGCGTGGAGGAGCTGCACGGCCTGCTGGTGGCGGCGGAGCCGACCGGTGCGGACGGGTCCGGACGGGCCGGCGGCGCGCCGGTCGCGGTCGGCGACGAGCTGCTGGCGGTGCCGGGCGGGACGCTGTGGCACCGCGCGGACTGCCCGCTGGTCACGGGGAAGACGGAGGCGGTCGCGGTGGACGCGAACCTGGTGGCGGGCGCCGGGCTGGGGCCCTGCCCGATCTGCGAACCCCCCGAACCCGCCCAACCTCCCGAACCCGCCGAACCCGCCGACGGCTGACGTCCTCGCCGATGTCCTCCCTGACGTACGACCTCACGCTGGCCGGGCTGTCGGTGGGCGCCGCCGCGGCGCTCTCCGGGATCGGCCTGATCGTGACGTACCGGGCCACCGGGGTGCTCAACTTCGCGCACGGGGCGATCGCGATGGTGTGCGCTTACGTGCTGCGGGGGTGCGTGGTCGAGTGGGGCTGGCCGCTGTGGTGGGCGGCCGCGCTGACGCTGCTGGTGGTGGCGCCGGGGCTGGGTGTGGTGCTGGAGCGGTTCGTCTTCCGGCCGCTGTCGGTGCTCGGCGGTGACCCGGCGCGGGCGCTGGTGGCGTCCATCGGGGTGTTCGTGCTGCTGGTGGGCGGTGCGGCGCTGCTGTGGGGGCCGGGGGCGCGGGACGACGCGCCGGTGCTGGTGCCGGCGGACCCCTGGGGGCAGCTCGCGGTGGTGGCCGTGCTGGGCGCGGCGGTGGCGACGGTGATCCGCCGGACGCGGTTCGGCCGGGAGCTGCGGGCCGTCGTCGACGACCGCCGGCTGGCCGTGCTCGGCGGGGTCGACGCGGACCGGGTGGCGGCCGCGGGCTGGGCGTTCGGCTCGTTCACGGCGGGGCTCACGGGGGTGCTGCTGGCACCGTACGTGCGGCTGGACCCGTACGGGCTGCCGCTGCTCGTGATGGAGGTGGTGGCGGTCGCGGTCGCCGCGCGGATGCGCGCGCTGACGGTCGCGGTGGCCGTCGCGCTGGGCGTCGGGGTGGCCCAGAGCCAGCTGACCCGGCTGCACCCGTCGGGGTGGGGCGAGCCGCTGCTCCACGCGGTCGGCGCCAACCTGTTCGTCGTGGCCCTGCTGATCGCCGCGCTGGCGCTGCCCGGTGTCGGCGCCCGGGACGCGCTCCCGCGCACGGCCACCGCGCGGACGCCGGCGCCGCCGGGCGCCTGGATCGTGGCCGGGGTGCTGTTCCTGCTGCCGCTGGGCTTCGCCGGGCGGGATCTGCACACGGCGGTGCAGGTGCCCGCCCTCGGGGTGGTGCTGCTGTCCCTGGTGGTGGTCACCGGCCGGGGCGGTCAGATCTCCCTGGGACAGGCGGCGTACGCGGGCCTGGGCGCCCTGTTCACGGCCCTGCTCGCGGCCGGCCGCTTCCCCGGGCTCCCCCGGCTGCCGGAGCTGGCCGCGCTCGCGGCGGCGGTCGTCCTGGTCGCCCCGCTGGGGGTGCTGACGGGCTGGCCCGCGATCGGCCGCCGGGGGCTCGCGCTGGCACTGGCGACGTTCGCGGTGGGCGTCGGCGTGAGCCGTTTCGTCTTCGACCAGCCGTACGCCACGTCGGGCCTGTCCCTGGGGCGTCCGGCGGGCTTCGACGACGACCGCGCGTACTACGTCCTGGAACTCGTCCTCCTGGGGTGCGCGCTGTCGGCGGTCCGGGCGCTGCGCAGGGGCCGCACGGGCCGCGCCCTGGCGGCGATGCGCGACCACGAGTCCGGGGCGCGGGCGGCGGGCGTCCGGGTGCCGTCGCTGAAGCTCCTGGCCTTCGTCTGCGGCGCCGCCCTGGCCGCGCTCGGCGGCGGCATGCTCGGCATGGGACTGCGCGCCTTCGACCCCGACGCGTACGACCCCGTCCGGAGCCTGCTGTGGTTCGCCGCGGTCGTGGTCCTGGGCGCCGACAGCGCCCTGGGAGCCCTGCTCGCCGCGGCGCTGCTGGTCGGCCTGGACGCCGGCACCCGCGGGGGCGTGGCGGCGGCCGTGATCGGTGTCCTGGCGGTTCTGGTGGGCCGCTTCCCGGGCGGCCCGTACGCAACGCTGCGCGCGGCGGCGGGGCGGCTGCGACCGGGCGGGCCGGCGGGGCCGACACCGCTGGGAGCCCGGGTGCGCCGCCTGCTGCGCGGGCCGGACACCGGGTCGGCGGCCGCCCCGGTGCCGACGGGAGCGACGGCGACGGGCGCCGGCCCTCGAACGGGCGCACGGGGAAGCACACGCGGGAACCCGCGGGGGAAGGGGACGCCGGAAGGGCGACGCGCCCCGGGCCGGCCGGCCGACCGGTCCGCGGCCACCGGCGGGCGGGCCGGCCGCGGGGCGCGGGACGGGTCCCCCGCTCCCCCGTCGGCCGAGGACGCCTTCGGGCGGCCGCCCGGGGAGGGCGCGACGCGCGGGGCCCCGGAGGGCCGACGGCGGGCGCCCGCCGCCCCGGAGGGCCCGCCTCCCGTACCGCGCCGGACGGCCGGTGCCCCCGCGGTCCGGCCCGCGGGGGCACCTGGGGCGGCCCCCGCTTCCTCCCCCGTCCTCACGGCCCGCGCCCTGTACGCCCGTTACGGCGGGTTCACCGCGCTGGGCGGTGTGGATCTCGAGCTTCCGGCCGGTCGGGTGACCGCGGTCGTCGGCCCCAACGGGGCCGGCAAGAGCACGCTGTTCCACTGTCTGGCGGGGACGGTGCGGCCCGCGCGGGGGTCGGTCCGGTTCGGGGCGCGGGACATCACGCGGATGCCCGCGCACTCCCGCACCCGGCTCGGCATCGCACGGACCTTCCAGCGCCTGGCGGTCTTCCCGACGCTGACCGTCGCGGAGAACGTGCGCGTCGGTGCCGAGCAGGGCCGGGTGCGCGACGCCGGCGCGGTGGAGCGGACGCTGCGGCTGCTCGGGCTCGACGGGCCGGTACGGGCGCTGCCCGCCGCCGGGCTGCCCACCGGGACGCTGCGCCGCGTGGAGCTCGCCCGGGCCCTCGCCGCCGGCCCGCGCGTGCTGCTGCTCGACGAACCCGCCGCCGGTCTCGACACCGCCGAGGTCGCCGCGCTGGCCCGGATCCTGGGGGCCCTGGCCGCCGACGGCATGGCGCTCCTGGTCGTCGAGCACGATCTCGACCTGGTCGCCGGTGTCGCCGACGTCGTGCACGTCATGGCGGCCGGCCGGATCGTCGCCTCCGGGCCGCCCGGTCGTGTCCTCGGCACCCCGGAGGAGGCGAGCGGCCCGTGACCCTCCTCTCCCTGCGTCACGCGCGCGTGCGCTACGGCCCCCTGGAGGCCCTGCACGGCGTCACGCTCGCCGCCCCGGGCCCCGGCCTCACCGTGCTGCTGGGCCGCAACGGCTCCGGACGGACGACCGCCCTGCACGCGCTGGCCGGCATCGTGCCGCTGTCCGGCGGGGCGGTGGTGTGGGACGGCGTGGACGTGACCGGTGTGCCGGCGTACGAGCGGGCCCGGCGCGGCCTGTGCCTGGTGCCGGAGCGTCGGGCGGTGTTCGGCTCCCTCACCGTGCGCGAGAACCTCGCCCTCGCCTCCCCCGACCCGGCCGCCGCGCTCGACGCCTATCCGCAGCTGCGGCCGCTGCTGGAGCGCCGGGCCGGCACCCTCTCCGGCGGCGAGCAGCGGATGCTGGCCGTGTCCCGGGCACTGGCGGCACGCGCGCGCGTCGTGCTCGTCGACGAGCCGGTCCAGGGCATGTCGCCCCCGGTCGCGACCCGTACGTACGCGCTGCTGGCCGCGCTCGACGCGTGTGTGGTCGTCGCCGAGCAGCGGCTGCCGTCCGCCCTGCGCGACCGCTCCGCCGTGGTGTACGAACTGCGGCGGGGCGCGGTGGTGTTCGCCGGGGAGGCGGGCGAACTCGGCCTCCCCGGCCGCTCCGCCGGTCGCGCGTGACGCCCGGAACGCCCTGGGTCCCGCCCGGTCGACCGGACCGGACGGGACCCGTGCCCCGGGCGAGGAGCGGCTCAGAGCGCGAGCCGCAGCCCGGGCACGATCAGGTCGGGGTCGGCCCCGACGGCGCCCTTGTTGGCGGCGTACAGGCGCTGCCAGGTGGTGCCGTGCCGGGCGGCGATACCGCTCAGCGTGTCACCCGCGCGGACGGTGTAGTCGCCCCGGGAGGCGTTCCGCTCCACGTGCCCCGCCGAACGCGCCGGCGTCTTCGACGGTTTCAACGGTTTCGAGGCCCCGGAGGACTTCGAAGAACCCGAAGAGCCCGAGGCCCCGGAGGACTTCGAGGTCTTCGCCGGGTTCTCCTTCGCGGTCACCGGGCCCGTCGCGGGTGCGCTCCCGGACGCCCCCGCGCGTGCCGAGCAGGTCGGCCAGGCGCCCCACCCCTGGGCCCGCGAGGACCTTCTCGGCGATCTCGATCTGCTGGGCCTTGGTGGCCCGGTCGGCGGTGGAGGCGTAGGCCGTGCCGCCGTGGGCGCGCCAGGTGGAGGCGGAGAACTGGAGCCCGCCGTAGTAGCCGTTGCCGGTGTTGATGTGCCAGTCGCCGCCGCTCTCGCACTGCGCGATGCGGTCCCACACCCCGTCGTCCGCCGCCGAGGCGTCGCCGGTGGCGGCCAGCAGTCCCAGGGGCGCGAGCAGGGCGGCGCCGGCCAGGACCGCCGTCGTACGGGTCTTCCGAGCGGTGGGGCGGGTGTTATCGGCACATGCGGACATGGAGGTCCCTTCCGGACGACCCGGGGTCCCCCGAGGCGGGACGCCGCTCGACGCGCCGTGGGACGCGGGAGCCGCGCCCGCCCCGTCCGCCTTCGGGTCGTGCGGTGGTGCTGCGTCGTGCGGTCGGCGGACGTACCCGGGCGGTGCTCGGTGCACACGGCGGAGGAATGTAGGGAGCCCGAGACGTCGGGTTCAACCAACTCCCCGTCGTGCCAGGCCAGTTCGCCATTACCCCGGGTATCGGCGATTTTCAGCCACCCACTTCATTCGCTGATTTCCGGATTTGTCGACCGGTCCACCCGGTGATCTGTGAGCCACTTCACCCCGTCAACAGCATTGACCCTGCAGGCAGTTGACGATGAGTGCCCGGTTCCGGACCGGACGTGACGGTGCGCGTCGGATGGTTCGATTCCGTTCGTCCTGGGGCGTGACTCCCGCCACAGATCCTCCGTTGTCTTCTTCATGAGCCGGGGACCCACCCCGGACCACGGGCCGGGAGCCACCCGGCCTCGCCACGCACCGCATCCCGAGGGAGCCACCCGTGCCGCGCATGCTCGACGTCAGCAACGAGGTACGCGCCGAGATCGGCGACGAAGAAGCCGACCGCCTGCTCGCCGGAGATTCCGCCCCGGGCGGTTACGACTGCACCTCCTGCCGCACCCCGGGCGACCCGGAGCAGGAGCGCACCAGCACCGTCCTGTTCGTCGGGGACGAGACCGCCGTCCTCGCCTTCGCCCACGCCACCTGCCTGCCCTCGCAGGTCGTCCAGGTCACCGAGGAGCAGCTCCAGGGCGCCGTGCGGTCCATCGGCGGCGAGACCGCGGCCCCGGGGCCGCAGAAGGTCACGCCCGAGCAGGCCGTGCTCGGGGTGACCAGCGGACTGATCCTGATCGCCGGGGAACTGCACCCGGCGCTGGTCGTGGAGCCGACCGCGCCGGTCGCGCGGCCCGGCTCGCTCGGCGCGGGCGACGACTTCCTGCCGCTCCTCATCGAGCAGGGCTTCATGCCGCTGACCGAGCTGTCGGCCGTACCGCCGGTGCTGCACGGCTGGTCGGTGCTGCTGGCCGCGGGGCAGCTGCACGCCGTGCTCCAGCCGGACCCGAACGGCGGCCGGCCGGTGGCCTGGTGGCAGGCGCACCAGCCGCTCCAGGTCACCGAGGGCTGGCGGTCGGCCGCCGGCAAGCACCAGCAGGTGCTGATGTTCGCGGCCCCGGTCGGCTCGATCGGCCGCCAGCCGCGCGAGGACCTGCTGCGCGACGCACTGGACAAGGCCGCGGCCGACGGGAAGCTGGTCGCCGCGGCGCTGCCGCTCGCCGGCATCTGACCGGCGCGCAACCGGCGAAACCCGCACAGGAGCCGCATCCCTTGCGTCACGGGGTCGTTTGGACATACGTGCACGCATACGACGTTCCCCGCCGCCAGCCCCTCGCCTCGGTTCCCGCCCCCGGGCGCCCGG
>NZ_MSGP01000202.1:359-36558 GCF_002078235.1 Streptomyces viridosporus | reverse complement strand
GGCCGGGGACGAAGACGCCGTGGTCGGTGTAGACCCGGTGGACGCAGGCGGCCCCGGTGAGCGGGTACGTGCACGCGGGGACGAGCTTGGGGTCGCCGTCCCGGGTGAACAGCTTCATCATCACCAGGACCTGCCGCGCTCCGACGGCGAGGTCCATCGCGCCGCCCACGGCGGGGATGGCGTCGGGGTCGCCGGTGTGCCAGTTCGCCAGGTCCCCGTGCTGCGAGACCTGGAACGCCCCGAGGACGCACACGTCCAGATGGCCGCCGCGCATCATCGCGAAGGAGTCGGCGTGGTGGAAGTACGCCGCCCCGGGCAGCTCGGTGACCGGTACCTTCCCGGCGTTCGTGAGGTCGGGGTCCACCTCGTCGCCCACCGCGGCCGGGCCCATGCCGAGCATGCCGTTCTCGGTGTGCAGCACGATCCCCGCGTCCGCCGGCAGGTGCTCGGCGATCCGGGTCGGCTGCCCGATGCCGAGGTTGACGTAGGAACCGGACGGGACGTCGCGCGCGATGCGGGCCGCGAGTTCGTCGGTGGTGAGCGGGCCCCGGTCGGTGTGCTCCGCGGGGACCGCGGCGGGTGTGGTGTTCGTGTCCGTCATCAGCGGGCTCCTTGCACGGTGAGCCGTCGGGCCTCGGCCCGTACCAGGCGGTCGACGTAGATGCCCGGGGTGACCACGGTCTCCGGGTCGATCTCCCCGACGGGCACGATCTCGGTGACCTGGGCGACGACCGTGGTGGCCGCGGTGGCCATGACGGGGCCGAAGTTCCGGGCGGTCTTGCGGTAGACGAGGTTGCCCACGGTGTCCGCCCGGTGCGCCGAGATCAGGGCCACGTCCCCCTTGATCGGGTGCTCCAGGACGTGGACGCGCCCGTCGATCTCCCGGGTCTCCTTGCCCTCCGCCAGCGGGGTGCCGACGCCGACGGGGCTGTAGAAGGCGCCGATCCCCGCCCCGGCGGCCCGCATCCGCTCGGCGAGGGTGCCCTGCGGCACCACCTCCAGCTCCACCCGGCCGGCCCGGTACAGGTCGTCGAAGACGTAGGAGTCGCTCTGCCGGGGGAAGGAGCAGATCACCTTGCGCACCCGGCCGGCCTTGAGCAGCGCGGCCAGGCCCACGTCGCCGTTGCCGGCGTTGTTGGACACCACGGTCAGGTCCGTGGCGCCCTGCCGGATGAGGGCGTCGATGAGGTCGAACGGCATGCCCGCCAGTCCGAACCCGCCCACCAGGACCGTCGAGCCGTCCTCGACGCCCGCCACGGCCTCGTCGGCCGTGGCGGCGATGGTCGTGGTCATCCCCGGCCCACCTCCTCGGTGACGTTCTCCAGGACCACGGCGAGGGCCTGGCCCACGCCGATGCAGATGGCCGCGACGCCCCAGCGTTCGCGCCGCTCGCGCAGGACCTTCGCCAGGGTGCCCAGCAGCCGGCCGCCCGAGGCGCCCAGCGGGTGCCCGAGCGCGATGGCGCCGCCCCGGGTGTTGACGATCTCCGGGTCGATGCCCCAGGCGTCCACACAGGCGAGCGACTGCACCGCGAACGCCTCGTTCAGCTCGACCGCGCCGACGTCGCCCCAGCCGATCCCGGCCCGGCGCAGCGCCCGCTCGGCGGCCTCCACGGGGGCGTGGCCGAACATCTGCGGCTCGACGGCGTGCACGCCGCGCCCGGCGATGCGGGCGAGCGGGGCCAGTCCGATCCGGTCGGCCGCCGCCCCGGTGCCCAGCAGCACCGCCGACGCCCCGTCGCTCAGCGGGGAGGCGTTGCCGGCGGTGATCGTGCCGTCCGGGCGGAACGACGGCTTCAGGGCCGCCAGCTTCTCGGGGGAGGTGCCGGGGCGGATGCCCTCGTCACGGGTGAGCCCCTCCACGGGCAGGACCAGGTCGTCGTAGAAGCCCTCGTCCCAGGCGCGGTCCGCGAGCCGGTGGGAGCGCACCGCGAAGGCGTCCTGCCGTTCCCGGGAGACCGAGAACTTCTCCCGGAGCAGTTCGTTGCTCTCCCCCAGCGAGACCGTCCACTCCTTCGGCATCGCGGGGTTGACCAGCCGCCAGCCGAGCGTCGTGGAGACGGCCGTGACGTTGCCGGCCGGGAAGGCCTTCTCCGGCTTGGGCAGCACCCAGGGCGCGCGGGTCATGGACTCCACACCGCCGGCGACGACGACGTCCGCGTCGCCGGACTCCAGGGTGCGCGAGGCGATGATCGCCGCGTCCAGGCTGGAGCCGCACAGCCGGTTCACGGTGGTGGCGGGCACGCTCACCGGCAGTCCGGCCAGCAGCACCGCCATCCGTCCGACGTTGCGGTTGTCCTCGCCGGCGCCGTTGGCGTTGCCCCACACCACGTCGCCGATCGCGGCGCGGTCCAGGTCCGGGGCCTTGTCCAGCAGCCCGGTCAGCGCGGTGGCGGCGAGGTCGTCGGGGCGCACCCCGGCCAGGGCTCCGCCGAACCGGCCGAAGGGGGTGCGGACCGCGGCGTACAGGTAGGCGTCGCTCACGCGGCGTCCCCCACCGCCGTCAGCGGTTCGCCCCCGGCGCGTCCGGCGTCCTCGACGGCCGCCGAGGACAGCGGGACCGGCGTGAACATGGGGGGTTCCTCGTCCGGCGTCAGCGCGGTCGGGCCGTACAGCCAGTCCGTGAACGCGTAGTCGTAGGTGTCGCGGGCGCGCAGCAGTACGTTGCGCTGCTCGCGGGCGACGCCGTCGAGGTGCCACAGCTCGCCCCACTTGCGGGACGTGGTCAGCACGCGGCGGCAGTGCTCCGGGCGGACGGCCTCGTAGGCGGCGAGCGCGGCGCCCCAGTCGACCGTGCCGTCCTCGGCGCGGTTGCGGGCGACGTGCTCGCCCAGCACCCAGCCGTCCTCGATGGCCATGATCGCGCCCTGTGCGATGTACTGCAGCGGCGGGTGCGCGGAGTCGCCGAGCAGCGCGATCCGGCCGTGGACCCAGTTCATGATCGGCTCGCGGTCGAACATCCGCCACCACTTGTCCCGCCACATGAACTGCAGACCGTCCTGGACGAAGTCGCAGGTCTGGGCGAAGGCGGCGTCGAGCTCGTCCGGCGTGCCCCAGTCCTCCCGGCCGGCCAGCGCCTTGGGCGACTCGAAGACCGCGACCTGGTTGAGCAGCTCGCCGCCGCGCAGGCCGTAGTGGACGAAGTGGCAGGCGGGGCCGATGTACACCACGACCTCGCTGAGGTCGACGGACTTCACCCGCGGCTGCTCGGCGGGGACGGTGCCGCGGTAGGCGACGTACGCCGAGGAGACGGGCTCGTCGTCGACGAACAGCTTGCGGGCGACGGAGTGCAGGCCGTCGGCCGCGATCACCACGCCGGCCTCGTGGGTCTCGCCGGAGGCGAGGGTCACGCGGGCGCCGCCGTCGGTGTTCTCGTACGAGGTCACCTGGGCGTCGGTGATCAGCTCGACGCCGGCGCGCTCGCACGCGCGCAGCAGCAGGCCGTGCAGGTCGCTGCGGTGGATGACCATGTACGGGTAGCCGTAGCGCTTCTCCAGGTCCCGCAGGTCGAGCCGGGTCAGCTCGTCGCCGTCGACGGCGTCGCGCATGACCATCGCGTCCGGGACGACACCGAGGCTCTTGGCCTCCTGAAGGAGACCGTAGTCGTCGAGGATGCGGGTGCAGTTGGGGGCGAGCTGGATGCCGGCGCCGACCTCGCCGAAGGCGGGGGCGCGCTCCAGCAGGCGGACGCTCAGGCCCTGGCGGGTCAGCGAGAACGCCGCGCCGAGGCCGCCGATGCCGCCGCCGACGACGATCACATCAGGGTGGGACATGACTTCACTCCTCTACTACAGCCACGGGCCGAGCTCGGGAGCGTCGGCGAGCGTGTGGGGGCGGCCGGCCAGCCAGGCGGCGACCTCGGGCAGAGGGCCGTCGGGGAGCTCGGTCAGTCCGCGCTTGGCGCGGATCTCGCCGACCAGGGCGGTCAGGAAGCCCTTCGGGAGGTCGGCGAAGGTGACGACCCCGGTGCCGAGGTCGACGGCGTGGACGCACACCTCGCGGGCGCGCATCCACGGGAGTTCGGTGGCGGGGACGGTGCGGCCCTGGGCGGTGACGACCTCGCGGTGCCACTGCTCGTCGGTGAGCCGGTCCAGTCCCTCGGCGAGCTCGTGCGCGGAAGTCGTCAGCCAGGAGCGGAGCTCGTCGGCCGACAGGGTCGGCCCCTTGGCGATGCCGGCGGCGCGCTCCTCGGCGGAGGCGTACATCGGCGTCTGTTCGCCGGTGGCCGCCCAGTGCACCAGGTTGCCCAGGGCGTCGGCGTTGGCGGCGACATGGGCCACGAGGTGCTTGCGGGTCCACTCCGGCAGCACGCTGGGGGCCGAGAAGGCGGCCTCGTCGAGGCCCGCGACGGCGTCGAGCATCAGCTCGGTGCCGGTGCGGGCCCACGCGCGTGCGTCGGCGAACGTCCGCGTGCCGGTCATCCCTCGACCACCTTGTTGGTGCAGGCGCCCAGGCCGGCGATCTCGGTGACCACGGTCTGGCCGGGGAGCAGGAAGACCTTGGGGTCGCGGGCGTTGCCCACGCCGGCCGGGGTGCCGGTGGCGATGATGTCGCCCGGCTGCAGGGTGATGACGGTGGAGATGTACTGCACCAGGAAGACCGGGTCGAACAGCAGCGTGCCGGTGTCGTCCTGCTGCATGACCTGGCCGTCGACGGTCGTCTTCACCTCGAGGGCGGGGCGGACGCCGCCGACCTCGTCGGGGGTGACGACGTAGGGGCCGACCGGGGTGGAGGCCTCCCAGATCTTGCCCTGGGTCCACTCGATGGTGCGGAACTGCCAGTCGCGCACCGAGATGTCGTTCATGACGGTGAAGCCGGCGATGGCGTCGGCGGCCTGCTGCTCGTCGGCGCGGCGCACCGCCTTGCCGATCACGACGGCCAGCTCGACCTCCCAGTCGAACGCCTCGGTCTCGGCCGGCTTGACGATGTCGTCGCCCGCGCCCAGCAGGGTCTCGGCGAACTTCGGGAAGAGGGTCGGGTAGTTCGGCAGCTCCCGGCCCATCTCCTTGATGTGGTTGGTGTAGTTGTGGCCGACGCAGATGACCTTGGACGGGTTGGGGACGACCGGCGCGAAGTCCGCGCCCTCGACCGGGTGGGTGGTGCCGGACGCGGCGGCGGCCTTCGCCTGCCAGTCGGCCTCGGCGAACAGCTCGCCGAGGTCGGCGTACCCGAGGTCGACGAGGGTCTCGCCGTCGAGGCGGACCGCCCGGGTCCCGTCGGCGGTGCGGATGGTGGCGAGCTTCATGGTCAGGCGTCCTTCTGGGTGCGGTCGAGCTTGAGCGCCTCGAAGACGGGCGCGTCGGAGAAACGGAACAGGTCGAGGGCGCCCTCGTCGGAGTCGGTCGCACCGGCCTCGGACTTGGCGGAGAACGGCTCCCAGGACGGGACGACGAACAGGTCGCCGCGGGTCACCGTCCACGACTTCCCGCCGACGGTCACCACGCCGGAGCCGTCGAAGACCTGGTAGACCGAGGAACCGGTCTCGCGCACCGGCGCGGTCTCGGCGCCCCGGGCGACGCGGTGGAACTCGGCGCGGAGGGTGGGCAGGACGTCGGAGCCGTCGTGCGGGTTGGAGTAGCGCACCGCGGCGTGGCCGGGCTCGACGGTGCCGCCGAAGCCCTCCTTCTCCAGCAGCAGCTGGTCGGCCAGGGCGGCGTTGGTGTACTCCCACTTGTAGGAGAGCAGCGGGCTGCCCGGCGTGGCCGGGGCGGCCGACAGCGGGCGCAGGCCCGGGTGGCCCCACAGGCGCTCGGAGCGCGACCGCTCGGGGGTGATCCGCTCGGCGTCACTGATCTCGTCGCGGCCGAACTCGAAGAACTGCGCCTCGGTGACGTACTGGAAGGGGATGTCCAGACCGTCGATCCAGGCCATCGGCTCGGAGGTCGCGTTGTGGTGGGCGTGCCAGTTCCAGCCCGCCTGCGGGAGGAAGTCACCGCGGTTCATCGGCACCGGGTCGCCGCCGACGACCGTCCACACGCCCGAGCCCTCGACGACGAAGCGGAAGGCGTGCTGGGTGTGGCGGTGCTCGGGGGCGTCCTCCCCCGGCATGAGGTACTGGATGGCCGCCCACAGGGTCGGGGTGGCGAACGGCCGCCCGCCGAGGGAGGGGTTGGCCAGCGCGATGGCCCGGCGCTCACCGCCGCGGCCGACGGGGACCAGGTCACCGGCCCGGTCCGCCAGCTCCCGCAGCTTCTCCCAGCGCCACAGGTGCGGCACGGCGCGCGAGCGCGGGTGGGCCGGCATCAGGTCGCCGATCTCGGTCCACAGCGGGACGAGCAGCTCCTGCTCGAAACCCCGGTACAGCTCTTCGAGCGCCGGGGTGACCTCGGGTTGTCCCTCCGCGGAGACGGCCTGGAGCCGGACCGGGGAACCCGTAACGGTGTCTGGGGCGAAGGAGGACTGAGCCATGTGCCACAGCGTGCCTGGTGTCTTCCAGATGAACATGTAGATTCTGGAGAGCAGAATCCGGAGGGCATGCCATGGACAAACCGCTGAAGACCCCACCGCCCTACCCCATCGCCAGCGTGGACCACGCGCTGCGGGCGGCGACCATCCTGCAGATGGAGGGCGGCGCGACCGTGTCGCAGATCGCCGAGCGGCTGGGCGTCGCCCGCTCGACCGCCCACCGGCTCCTGGCGATGCTCGTCTACCGCGACTTCGCCGTGCAGGACGAGGACCGCGTCTACCGCGCGGGGCCGGTGCTGGAGCTCGCCGCGCACTCCCAGTCCCTGGTGTCGCGGCTGCGCGCGGCGGCCCTGCCCCATCTGCACCGGGTCGTCGACCTGCTGGACGAGACCACCAACCTGATCGTGCGCACCGGGGACACCACCCGGTTCATCGCCAGCGTGGAGTGCCGGCAGGCACTGCGGGTCGGCTCCCGGGAGGGCATGGTGTTCCCGGCCCACCGCACGACGACGGGGCTGCTCCTGCTCGCCGAGCTCACCGACGAGGAGCTGGAGGAGGTCTACGCCCCCGAGCGCTACCGCGACCGCCCGGCCGAGCGCCCGGACCTCGCCCGGCTGCGGACCGAGCTGAGGCGGCTGCGCCGCAACGGGTTCGCCGTCAACCAGGAGCGCTCCGAACGCGGCCTCGTCGCCGTCGGCGTCCCCGTGCGCGACCGGGACGGCACCGCGCTGGCCGGCCTGTCGGTGTCGATGCCCGGCGTGCGCTACGACCCGCACCGCCTCCAGCCCTTGGTCGCCGTCCTGGAGACCACGGCGCGCGCCCTGGAGAAGGACCTGGCCGAGCAGCACTGAACCGTTCCCCCCCGATCACACGACAGTGAGGATGTCAGACTTACAGCAAGGCTGTTTGCTTTAAATCACGAACACATCATTGACGCGGCGTAAAGCGAGTGTCATTCTCCACGGCATCGCGGCCGATCCGTACCGTGCGCGTCCCGCCCCCCACCGCGCACGCAGGGTCGAGCCGTTCCGCCCTCCCGAGGCTCCCGTTCCCGGGACGCCCGTCTTTCCCAGCCGGGGAGAAACAGCAATGACGCTCAACAACGGGACGACGACGTCCCAGGGCCCAACCGCGGGGGCCGCCCGGATGCCGGGCTACGCGGGAACACTGGCTGCCGCCTGCGGCGCGGTCTTCGTGGCCCAGGTCGCGAACGCGCTGCCGGCCTCGCTGAACGGTCTCTTCCAGCAGGACCTGAACACCCACGGATCCCAGCTCACGTGGATCACCGCCGCGTTCATGATCGCCGTGGTCTGCTTCGAGTTCACCTTCGGTGTCCTCGGTGACCTCTTCGGGCGGCGCAGGCTCGTCGCGGCCGGCACCGCCCTGGTCGCCGCGGGCAGCGCCGTGGCCGCGCTCGCGCCCAGCGTGCAGGTGCTGTGGATCGGCGCCGCCCTCAACGGTCTGGGCGCCGGCGCCATGTTCCCCGGCTCGCTGACCGCGATCACCGCCGTCACCCGCACCGCCCGGGAACGGGCGCAGGCGGTGGCGCTCTGGAGCGGCTTCCTGTCCGCCGGCGCCGCCGTCTCACCGCTGCTCGGCGGCATGTTCGCCAAGGTCGGGTCCTGGCGCGGCTCCTTCTGGGTGCTCGTCGGCCTCGCCCTGGTCAGCATGGTGGTCACCCTGGTGCTGGCCACGGAGTCGAAGGCGCCCGAGGGCCGCTCGCTCGACGTCCCCGGCCAGATCACCTTCGCCCTCGGCCTCATCCTGGTGCTGTACGGCGCCGTCGAGGGACCCGAGTCGGGCTGGACCACCCTCCCCGTCCTGCTCGCCTTCATTCTCGGCGCCTGCTTCCTCGCCGCGTTCGTGCTGGTGGAGCTGGGGGCCTCGTCCCCGATCTTCGACCTGAAGCTGTTCCGCAACCGGGCCTTCACCGTGTCGTCCGTCGTCGCGGTCATCGGCATGCTCGCCTTCCTCGGCGCCTGCTTCGCGACGAGCATGTGGCTGGGCCCGGTGCAGCACCAGGACCCGATCCGCGTCGCGGTCCCCTTCCTGCTCCTCCAGGGACCCGCCTTCCTGCTCATCCCGGTCGTCTCGCGGCTCCTGCACAAGGTCGCCGCCTCCTGGCTGCTGACCTCCGGGTTCGTCCTGATGGCGATCGGCTGCCTGCTGTGCACCCGGCTGGACGTCACCGACACCGGACTCGGCGCGTTCGTCGCGCCCGCCCTGCTGATCGGCATCGGCTTCGCCCTGACCGTCAGCTCGGTGACGGCCGTGGCGCTGAACAGCGTGCCGCAGCACCTCGCGGGCATGGCCAGCGCCACCACCAACATGCTGCGCGACCTCGGCTTCGCGCTCGGTCCGGTCGTCGTCGGCGCGGTCGCCCTCAGCAACGCGGGCTCGGCGTTCGGGGAGAAGCTGGCCGGCGCCGACCTGACGCCCGGGGAACTGGCGGCGGCGCAGGAGATCGGCCGGGCCGGAGGGCCCATCGCGGTGAACAGCCTGCCGCCCGGCGCCCCGGGCTCCTCGGCGCACGGCCTGGCCCTGGACGCCCTGGGCAGCGGCTTCAGCACCGCCTACCTGGTGTGCGGTGTGGCGGCCCTCGTCGCCGCGGCGCTGACCGCCTTCGGCATGATCGGCCTCCGCTCCGACCACTCCGCCGGGGACGCGGACTCCGCGCCCCGGTCACCCGGGCGCGACGACGCCCCGGCGCCGGCTCCCGCCCGGTAGGCGGACCGGGCGGGCCGCCGGCCTCCCCGGCGCGCCCATCAGGACGACGGCTCCCTCCCGCGTGCGCGGGAGGGAGCCGTTCGGCGCGGGGACCGTCCGCCGCGGCGGAGGGTCGGCCGGGAGGGCGTGACCGGCGGCCCGTCGGGCCGCTCATCCGGAGCCGGCCGTGCGCGCCGCGGGTCCGGAGGAGTCCTGATCGTCCGTCCGGGCGGACAGCAGGTGGCCGAACAGCCCGCCGGCCCGGAGCCAGTCCAGTTCCAGCGGCGTGTCGATACGGCACTCGGCGGCGCCGTCCCACAGCACGCGGCCGCCGCGGCGGACCCGGACGGTGGCGCTCGTCGACGACGCGAGGTCGTCGATGCCGAGGAGGTCGATCTCCTCGGTCCCGTCGAACAGGTCGGGGGACGGCCCCTCCCACTGGACCGGCAGGACGCCGAGGGCGACCAGGTTGGTGCGGTGGATGCGTTCGAAGCTCCTCGCCAGCACCGCGCGCACGCCGAGGAGCCGAGTGACCTTGGCCGCCCAGTCACGTGCGGAGCCCGCTCCGTACATGTCGCCCGCCACGACGACGAGCGGGGTGCCCCGGCGGCGGTGGTACTCGGCCGCGGCGTGGACCGGCACGGGCGTCCGGTCGGGCGCGGTCCGGGTCCAGCCGCCCTCCCTGTCGGGGGCCAGGTGGTTGGACAGGCGCGGGTTCGCGAAGCCGCCCCTGACCATGACGTCGTGGTTGAGGCGACGGGAGCTGAAGGTGCCCAGGGCCCGCTCGTCGACCCCCCGCTCGATCAGCCACCGGCCCGCGGCGGAGTCGGGCAGGATCCGCGCGACCGGCGAGATGTGGTCGGTGGTCACCGCGTCACCCAGCACCAGCAGCGGACGGGCGCCGAGCAGCTCTCCGTCGACCGCCGGTCCGGTGAGGTCCGCGTCGGTGAACGGCGGCCGCCGGATGCTGCCCGTTTCCCCGTCCCACGGGTAGGTGTCGTCCCGCGGATGCTCGAGCGCCAGCCAGCGCTCGGTGGTCAGGGACCGGCGGGCCCCGCGGCCGAGGGAGGCGGCCTCGTGGGCGGACAGCAGGTCGTCGATCTCCTGCTCGTCCGGCCAGAGGTCGGCGAGCACGACCGGTGAGCCGTCGGCGGCACGGCCGAGGGGGTCGGTCTCCGGGTTCGTCCGCACGTTGCCCGCCAACGCGTAGGCCACGACCATGGCCGGCGAGGCGAGGTAGGCGTGCGCGACCTCCGGGTGGATGCGCCCGGTGAAGTTGCGGTTCCCGGAGACGACCGCGGCCAGGGCGGTGCCCTCGGCCCGCGCGGTCGCGTCGAGCGCCGGGCTCAGGGGGCCGGAGTTGCCCATGCAGGTGCCGCACCCGAATCCCGCGACGTGGAAACCGAGTTCGTCGAGGTACTTCTGCAGGCCGGCCGAGGCCAGGAGGTCCGCCGCCGCCCTGGAGCCCGGCGTCAGCGAGGTCTTGGTCCACGCCGCCGGCCGGAGGCCCGCCTCGACCGCGTTGCGCGCCAGGAGGCCCGCGGCGACCAGGGAGCGCGGGTTCGAGGTGTTGGTGCAGCTCGTGATCGCCGCGATGGCCACGTCGCCGTCCCGGGGCCGGGCGGCGCCCAGGGTCGCGGGGACCTCGGCCGGAGCGAGCGCCTCGTGCGGTCTCGCGGGGCCCGCGAGGGTCGTCGAGACGGAGTCCAGCGCGACGGTGATCCCGGTGTCGAAGCGCGGGACCGGGCCGTCCGGGGTGTGCAGCAGGCCCTGCGCCTTCAGGTACTGCTCGGTCAGGTGGACCTGCTCGGGGGAGCGGCCGGTGGTCGCCAGGTAGGTGAGGGTGCGGCGGTCGGCCGGGAACCAGGCCATGGTCGCGCCGTACTCGGGAGCCATGTTGGCGACCGTCGCGCGGTCCGGCACCGACAAGGAGGCCAGGCCCGGGCCGTGGAACTCCACGATGGACCCCACGACGTCCAGCTCACGCAGCCGCCGGGCCAGGGTCAGGGCCAGGTCGGAGGCGAAGACCCCCGGGGCGAGCCGTCCGGTGAGCTCCACCCCCACGACGCGCGGCACACGGATCATGACGGCCTGGCCGAGTGCGGCGGCGGTGGCCTCGATGCCCCCCACGCCCCACCCGGTGACGCCCAGGGCGTTGATCATCGTGGTGTGCGAGTCGGTCCCGACCAGTGAGTCGAGCGCGGCCACCCGCGTGCCGTGGGACTCCTCGGTGGTCACCACCGGGGCGAGGACCTCGAGGTTCAGCTGGTGGCAGATGCCCACGCCGGGGGGCACGACCCGGAGCCCGGGAAGCCGTTCCTGGGCCCACCGCAGGAACCGGTAGCGGTCGTGGTGCCTCACGTACTCCAGGTCGATGTTCCGGGACGCCGCGGCCCCGCTCGCGTACTCGTCCACCTCCAGCGCGTGGTCCACGACCAGGTCGAGCGGGAGCACCGGCTCCAGCGCCGAGCGGTCCAGGCCGTCGGCGGCGGCCCGCTCGAGCAGGGTGACCAGGTCCGCCAGCACCGGAATGCCGGACGCGTCCTGCAGGAGGACACGGCCGGGGAAGAACGGGACCGCCGCGGACGCGTCGCGTCGGGCGAGCGCGCGTACGTGCCCGGGCAGCGCCTGCGGATGCCCCTGGCGGCGCAGGATCCCTTCCACCAGCGTCCTCAGCGACCACGGCAGGTCGCCGAGGGGACCGGCGCCGTTGGCCTCGGCGGCGGCCAGGCTGTAGTACCGCAAGGGCTCCCCGGACGCGTCCTCGACCGGTAGCGTCCTGAGGCACCCGAACGCGTCCGGTGCGGTGAACGGCGTGCTCACGGCGTGTCCACGGTCTCGGCGGTCCATGCCCGTTCCGCGTGGCCGGTGTAGGTCGGCAGGAGCGGCGGGGGCATCGGGCCCTTGATGCGCCGGCCGCTCCGGGACTCCTCCCAGCTGTGGGCCAGCACGCCGACGGACCGCGACAGGATGAAGAGTCCGCGGGCGAGTTCGGCGGTGAAGCCGAGCTCGGCGTAGATCACGGCGGTGGCGCCGTCGATGTTCATCGGGATGGGGCGCTCCCGGCCGGCCGACAGCTGGGCCTCCAGTTCCAGGGCCGCGGCGAAGTAACGGCCCCCGACGACCCCGGCGTCGACGGCTTCCCGGACGAACTCGAGGAGCGGGTCCCGGCGGGGGTCGTGGGAGTGGAAGCGGTGGCCGAACCCGGGGATGTAGGACCGGCGTTCGCGGTGGGCGGCGATCTCGGCGGCCACCGCCTCCCGCAGGGGGACCGCGGCGGAGGAGCCGGCGTCGTCGCCCTCGCCGCCCGTGCTCGTGGTGACCAGTCGCTGCAGGAGTTCGACGCACTGCTGGCCGGCACCGCCGTGGACGTCCCCGAGCAGTCCCACACCGGTGGACATCGCACCGTGCAGGCCCACGCCGCAGGTGGCGGCCATGCGAGCCGCCGCGATGGAGGGCGCCTGCGGTCCGTGGTCCACCGCGGCCACGAGTGCCTTCTCCAGGAGCGCCGCCTGGGCGGGGGACGGCATCGCGCCGCGGACCATGGTCCAGACGGTCTCCACGAAGGTGGCCCGGCGGATGAGGTCCTGGACCGGGTATCCGCGGAACCGGATGACGCCGGGCTCGATGTCCGACACCTCGGTGGTCCACCAGTCGGCCACCTCGCGGGAGGTCACGGCGTCCAGTGCCGCGGCGCGTGCCGGTGAGGTCCGCTCCACGGGCTCGTTGCGGCCCGCACCTGTGCTGCCGGTGTCGTCCGGTCGGGTTCTCATATGGCTCCCTCCTCGCGGAAGTCCTCGATCTGCTCGGTGGTGAACCCGATCTCGAGCAGGATCTCCTCGGTGTGCTCGCCGAGTGCGGGGGGCGGTGAGGAGGGTCTCACCGCCTGGCCGTCGACATGGGTGGGCAGTCCCAGGACCCGGACCGTTCCGGCTTGTGCGGCGGGCATCGGCACCTCGGAGACCAGTTCCCGGTGCTCAACCTGTGCCGAGGTGAGCGACGCGGGGACCGACATCACCGGAGCGGCCGGAACACCCGTGTCCAGCAGGACCTCGTCCCATTCGGCGGCGGTCTTCTCCTTGAGCGAGATCTCGAGCTCGTCGCGCAGGAGTTCGCGGTGGCGCTTGCGGTCCTCGCGGGTGACGAAGCGAGGATCGGTGATGAGTTCCTCGCGGTGCAGGACCTTGCAGAGGGTCTCGAACTGCTCCTGCTTGTTGGCCGCGATGTTGAGCATCCCGTCCGCGGTGGCGAAGCTGCCCGACGGCGCCGAGGTCATGTTCTCGTTGCCCATGGGCACGGGCTCCTGGCCGGTCACCAGGTGGTTGGAGACGACCCAGCCCATGGAGGTGAGGGCCGCGTCCAGCATGGAGGTGTCGAGGTGGGCGCCCTGCCCCGTCCGCCGCTGCCGGACGACGGCGGCGCACACGGCCATGGCGGCGGCGAGGCCGCCGAAGCTGTCGCACACCGGGTAGCCGACGCGCAGCGGCGCGGACCGGGTGTCGCCGGTCACGCTCATGATGCCGGAGAGGCCCTGGATCACCTGGTCGTACGCCGGGCGACCGCGCATCGGCCCGGTGGCGCCGAAGCCGGAGACGGCGCAGTAGACCAGACGGGGGTTCAGTTCCCGCAGCCGCTCCCAGCCGAAGCCGAGGCGCTGGAGGACTCCCGGGCGGAAGTTCTCCAGGAGCACGTCGGCATCGGCGAGCAACTGCTCGAACACCTTCTTGCCGCCGTCGGTCTTGAGGTTGACCGTCACGGACCGTTTCTGGGAGTTCTGGGCGAGGAAGGAGACGCCCATCCGTGCGGCGCTCAGTTCGGGATCGGCGCCGAGCTGGCGTGCCAGGTCACCGCTCCCGGCCGTCTCCACCTTGATCACGTCGGCCCCGAGCAGGGCGAGTTGGTAACCGGCGAACGGCCCGGCGAGCACATTGGTCATGTCCAGGACGCGAACGCCCTCGAGCAGGTCTGCGGTCACAGGAAGGCCTCCACGGTGCCGAGCCCGACGGCGCTGATCCGCCGGGCTGCATGGGTTGCGGCGTCGACGTACCGGGCGACCCGGTCCGCGGTGAAGCGTGAGGTGGGGCCGCTCATGGAGAGCGCGGCGAGGAGGCGGCCGTCGGCGGCCACGATCGGCGCCGCCACCGCGGAGGCACCGAGTTCACGATCGCCGTGGGTGATGGCGAAGCCGGCCTCGCGCGTGCTCGCGGCGGCGGTGCGCAAGTCCTTCGCGTCGACGCGTGCGTCCTGCGCGGACAGGGCTTCCAGCACGGTGTCCGGGCAGCCACCGAGCAGCACCCTGGCCGCGGCGCCCCCGGTCATGGGGTAGGGCTCACCGACCCGCACCACGCTCCGTACGGTCGCGGTGCCCTCGACCTGGGCCACGCAGATGCGGTGCAGGTCCTGGCGGATGTAGATGTTCACCGTTTCGCCGCAGTCGTCGCGCAGGGCCGTCATCACCTGCCGGGCCTCGGCGCCCACCTCCCACATCGCCTCGGCCAGCTTGACCCACCGCAGGAACGAGGGGCCGATGCTGTAGGTCGATTCGCTCGGGCTGGTGATGATCCCCGGGTTGCTGAGGGTGCCGAGCAGACGGACGACCGTCGACTTGGGCAGGCCGGTGAACTCGACGAGTTCGCGCAGTGAGCGGACCTTGTGCTCGGCGTCGAACGCTCTCAGAAGGTCGAAGGCACGAGTCACGCTCCGTACGCCGCCGTCGGCTGCAGCGGCCGCTGAGGGCAGTGTCATGCCGCCAGCATAGGTCCACCAGGTGGTTCATGTAAACCATTGAATGGATCGACATGCATTGACGTCGTCGATGACCCGTGATTCCATCCGTGACACACGCCACAGAACCATCAGGTGATTCGTTCGAACCATCCAGCGGTCAGATCAGGCCGACGAGGAGAACCCATGACCACCACCTCGGCCCCCGAGGAACAGCGCAGAACCGAAGCCGGCGATCCGCGCATGGCGCGGCGAGCCGCCGTCGCCGGCGGTGTCGGCACGGTGATCGAGTACTACGACTTCAGCGTGTACGGCTTCCTGGCGCTGACCTTGGCGCCCCTGTTCTTCCCCCAGCAGGATCCGGCCACGGCGACGCTGTCGGCGCTGGCCCTGTTCGCCTCGTCCTACGTGGTGCGGCCGGTCGGCGGATGGTTCTTCGGCATCCTCGGCGACAAACGGGGCCGGCGCTTCTCGCTCGTGGCGACCGTCCTGATCATGTCCGCCGCCTGCGTCGCCATGGGCCTGCTGCCCACGCACGCCGACATCGGCATCGCGGCGACGGTGGCGATCGTCCTGGTCCGTCTGGTCCAGGGATTCGCCGCCGGCGGCGAGATCGGCGGCGCGGCCACGTACGTCGCCGAACTCGCGCCTCCCGGCCGCCGCGGCCTGTACGGCAGTTCGACCGCGATCGGGGCGACCCTCGGCTTCGCCGTGGCCGCGGCCGTGGTGGGAGCCGTCCGCCTCGGCCTGAGTCCCGAGACGATGGCGTCCTGGGGCTGGCGGGTCCCGTTCCTGCTGTCGGCCGTCTTCGCCGTCCTGGCCCTGTGGGCGCGGTTCCGCATCGAGGACAGCCCGAAGTTCAGGGAGCTCGAGGAGCGTCTCGGCGGAGCGGCCGTGGAGAAGCGTCCGCTCATGTCGGTGATCCGGGAGCACCCGGTCTCGGTCCTGCGCGTGCTCGGTCTCTCGATCGCCCTGAACGGAACCGTCTACATCGGGCTCACCTACTTCGGGATCTTCCTGGAGCTGAAGGGCAACGTCTCGCCCACCGCGGTGTCCTGGACCGCCGCCATCGGCATCGCGCTCGCGGCCATGACCTACCCGCTGCCCGGACTGCTCTCCGACAGGTTCGACCGGAAGCCCGTCCTGGTCACCGCGTACCTCGCTTTCATGGTGATCGCCTGGCCCGCGTTCCTCGTCCTGTCCCACACGGGCAGCCTGCTGGCGATCGGCCTGGTCTATTTCGTCTTCATGTTCTTCAGTGGATGGGTACAGGTGCCCACCTGGGCGCTGGTCGCCGAACTCTTCCCGACGAAGGTCCGCTTCACCGGCATCGCGCTGGGATACAACCTCGGGGCGATCGTCGCCGGCGGAACCGCGCCGTTCATCGCCGAGACCCTCGTGCAGAGCACCGGGCACGACACCAGCCCCGCGGGGTGGATCGTCCTGGTCGCACTGATCGGTCTGCTCAGCGTCGCCTCGGTGGGACGGACCGCCTCCAAGTCACTTCCCCACCTCTGAGGGAGAGGAGAACCCATGGGCAACACCACGGCGGGCGGCGTCGAGCGGGACCGCCCCCTCGCGCCGCCCGACCCCGCCCTCGGTCCCGAGGAGCGGATCGCCCGCTTCGTGGCGCACACCCGGGCCGCCGAGATCCCCGCGGAGGTGCTCGGCACCGCCCACCAGGTCCTGCGGACCGTGTGCGGTACCGCGGTCGCGGGAGCCGCTCAGGACGGGATCGCCGAACTCCGGCAGTTGGTCGTCACCCAGGGAGGGCGGGCGGAGGCCAGGTCCTTCGTCCACGGGGACCACCTGCCCGCCCAGAGCGCCGCGCTGCTCAACGGCTCCATGGCGCGTGCGCTGGACTACTGCGACACCATGGTGCCCGGGCTTCACCTCGGGTCCTCGGTCGTGCCCGCCGCGCTCGCCGCCGCGGAGCTGCGTGGAGGCTGCACCGGGGCCGAGTTCCTGGCCGCGCTGGCGGTGGGTCTGGAGACGGGTGTGCGGTTCAACCTCACCGAGGAACAGTACGGCGGGCTGGATCCGACGGGCGTCGCCGGCCTGATGGGGGCCACCGCCGCCGCGGCGCGGGCCGCCGGTCTCGACGCGGAGCGGACGCTGCACGCGCTGGCGCTCTCCTTCAACCGGTGCGCGGCGAGTTTCCAGAGCAACGTCGACGCGTCCTTGGCGGTGCGGCTCATCCAGGGCTGGACCGCGGCCTCGGCCGTGCAGAGCGTGCAGTTCGCCCGGGCCGGACTGACCGGGCCCCGCCACTTCATCGCCGGCCCGTTCGGGTACGCGCGCCTGTACGCGCGGGGCGAGCGCTCCGCGGAGTCGTTCGCCGACCGGCTCGGCCGTCACTACGGCCTGGAGGGAATCTTCTTCAAGAAGTACCCGAGCTGCGGGCTCACCCAGGGGATCACCGAGTCGGCCCTGCTGGCGCTGAGTGACGAGTCGGTGAACGCCCAGGAGATCGAGCGGGTGGATGTCTTCCTCCCCGACTTCGCCTTCAAGCTCATCGGCAAACCGTTCGAGGCCGGTACCAACCCGCGGGTCAATGCCCAGTTCAGTGCCCAGTACTGCGCGGCGAACGCCCTGGAGCGGGGATCGTCGTCGCTCAGGCACTTCGAACCCGAACAGGTCGCCGAACTGAGCGCCTCCGCCCTGCTCTCGCGGATCCACGTGCACTTCGATCCCGGACTCACCGGTCATTCGGCGTCGCGGTTCGAACTGCACACCGCCGGCGGGGGCCGGTGGGTCAGAACCCTCGAGATCGGCCCGGGATATCCGGGCAACCCGCTCACTCCCGAGGAGCACATGCACGGGTTCGACGACTGCGTGGGCTACGCGCCCTGGAGTCTGCGGCCCGAGCAGGTGCAGGACCTGAAGAGGATGACCGCGGATCTCGCCGAGGTCCAGGACGTCCGTGCTGTCGTGTCCGCTTTGATCAGTCCGAGCGCGGTCCCCCTGGGGGCTCCCGGGAGTCGCGCGGCGTGAGCGGAGAAGAAGTCCGTGCGGGTCACTGCCCGCACGGACTTCTCGTCGTCGGGCCGCGACGGGGCGGATCGGAGCCGTCGGGGTCCGGTGCTCCCCCGCCGCCGGCCCACCGCCCCGAGCCCGCTCGGCACCGTCGCCCCCCGGGACCCGGCACACCGGTCACGACCGGGTCCTTCACACGGCCGCCCCGGGAGCGGCATGATCACCACAACGGGTGAGCGGGGCGGGCTCCATGGCCTGCCTAGACTGTTCGCCGAGCAAGAGACTGCGCATCCACGGATGCGAGACAGCCGTCTCGCATCGACGAGACCCCGGGAGGCCACCCCATGAGCGACGAACTCGATGAGTTCATTGTCGAGGAGGTCGAGGTGGGTGACGGGAAGAAGTCCAAGACGCTGAACCTGGCCGACAACCCGACAGTCCTCCTGGTGTGGGCCGCCAACCGCTTCAACCGGAGCTTCTCCCGGCACTACCAGAACGAGTTCGGCATCAGCGCGATGGAGTGGCGGATGCTGGTGATGCTCTGCAAGGAACCCGACGTCCCGGTGACCGCCGCCAGCCCCGCCGTGGGCTACGACAAGGGCGCGGTCAGCCGGTCCCTGAGCAAGCTCGCCAAGCTGGGCCTGGCGGAGGCCAAGGTCATCGGCAGCAATCCCCGCAATCGGCTGTGGCACCTCACGCCCGCGGGTTACGAGCTCCACGACCGGATCCTCAGGTCGGCGCTGGAACGCCACAAGCAGGTGCTCGCCGGATTCACCCCCGAGGACGTGGAGAAGTTCAACCACATGCTCAGGCTCTTCGGCGAGAACGCCGAGAACCTGCCGGATTGACGACGAGCCGGGGCCGGCGCCACGGGAAGGGCGCCGGCCCCGGCCGGAACGCTGCCTCAGGCAGGACGTTCCTGCTCCTTGACCACTCCGAGCGGTGTCGGCACGACGGTCCCCGTGGTGTCGAGGAGCGGGCCGATCCAGTCCATCGCCCGGGCCTGGTAGTTGTTGATCGCGTGGGTCTGCGTCGCCATGAGGTCCGTCAGATAACGTCCGAACGGCTGTGCGTTGTAGATGCCGGTGCCGCCCGCGACGCGGTACAACTCGGTGCCGTACCGGGCCGCGCGTGCGGGGATGTGCGCGGACTGGAAGCGGAACTCCTCCAGCCGCTCGTCACCGACCGCGGCACCTCCGCCGGCCTCGGAGAGCATCGCGGCGTAGTTGGCGTACAGCCGCCCCTTCGCCTCCGAGACGAAGGAGTATGCCTCCGCCAACGCCAGGGCGGTGGCCGGGTCGATCCTGGCCCGGCGCTTGCTCCGGTGGAACTCCACCAGGGCGTCCGCCATGCCCTTCAGGGCGCCGAGCGCCGTCGGCGCCTGGGTGGCCCGTGAGAAGACCTGGAAGAAGGGGAGCTTGAACAGCAGCCCCTTGTTGAGCGCCAGGCCCGGTGCGGTTCCCTGGTGCACCTCGGTCCAGGTCAGGCTCCGGTGGTCGGGAACGAACGCGTCCTCGACCACGATGTCGTTGCTGCCGGTGGCCCGCAGACCGGACACGTCCCAGTTGTGGACGATCTCGTAGTCCTCGCGCGGGAGCAGCAGCACGTGGCTGCCGACCGGTCCCGGTCCGGGGGTCGGTTCACCCTCGACGTTGGCCCCGAGCAGTGCCCAGTCGCAGTAGTCGCTGCCGGAGGAGAACGACCACCGCCCGGACAGGCGGTACCCGCCGTCCACCCGCCTGGCCGTCTGGGGTGCGTACGGCGAGCTGATCAGGGCGGTCGGGTCCGAGGACCAGACATCGGACTGCGCGCGTTCGTCGAAGAAACCCAGGTGGAAGTGGTGGATGCCGATCACGCCCAGGACCCATCCCACCGAGGGGTCGCCCTCGGCGAGGACGGAGGTCACTTCGAAGGACTCGATGGGAGTGAGTTCGTACCCCCCGTAGGCACGGGGCTGCAGCATCCGGAAGAAGCCGGCCCGCTGCATGTCCGCGATCGTCTCGGGCAGCAGCCGGTCGTGCTGCGCCTGCCGGGCCGCTCGCTCCTTGAGGACCGGGACCAGGTCCCGGGCCCGCCGCACCATCGGCGAGGCGCCGAAGTCGCCCAGGAGGAACGCGTGGACCTCTCCGGTCGGTTCGACGTCGCCGGTCAACCGGTCGGGGGGCAGCGCGAGAAGCTCGGTCATGGGGGCGTTCCTTTCCGCAGTCGTGCAAGGCTGCTGTGACAGGTCCACTGACGGGACGTGTGAGGGATTCACCTGGGCCCGGCCGGCCGCTGCTCGACGGGGACGTCGACCTCGCGGGCCCGGTCCCGCAGGGCGGCGTCCGCCCTGAGGAGGTGTTTGGCGACCTTCCCGGTCGGCGTGAGCGGCATGTCCCCGGTGAGGAGGACGTAGCGGGGCCGCTTGATCCGGGCCAGCCGGGCACCGCAGAAGTCCGCGACCTCCTGCTCGGTCAGGAGGGAGCCCTCACGGGGCGTGACGACCAGCAGGATGTCTTCGTCGCCCATCTCGGACGGCACCCCGACCGCGGCCGCCAGCACCACCTCCGGGTGTTCGGCGACCACCCGGTCGAGCTCGGCCCCGGAGACGTTCTCGCCCCGTCGGCGGATGATGTCCTTCTTCCGCGCGACGAAGTAGTACCAGCCGTCCTGGTCGCGTCGCACCAGGTCGCCGGTCCTGAACCAGTCGCCTTCGAAGGCGTCGGCGGTCTGCTCGGGTTCGCGGAAGTACCCCAGCATCACGAGGGGCGTCCGTACCCAGAGCTCCCCGACCTCGCCGTCGGGAACGTCCGCACCGGCTTCGTCCACGATGCGGCACCGCGCCCACGGCCGTGCGGGATCAGGGTGCCGGCAGAGCCGGCCCATGCTGCCCGGCCTGGCCTCGGCGTCGTAGGGCGTGCTCAGGACGCCCGGGATCTCGGTCATGCCGTACCCGCCCACCAGGTGGGGGACGTCGAACCGCTCCCGGAACGCCCGCGTGCTCGCCTGCCGGATCCCGTAGATCTTGCGCAGGCCGTGGTCGGGCACGTACTCGTCGCGAGGCCGGTTCAGCAGGATCGCACTGATCGCCTCGATCATGTTGACCTGCGTCGCGCCGAGCCGCTTGACCGTGGGCCAGAAGCCCGAGGCGGAGAAGCGCGGCTCCAGCAGGAGCGTGGCACCGGCGGCGAGCGCTCCGGCCACCGAATAGAGCAGGCCGTTGACGTGGAACAGCGGAAGGACGGTGAGCACCCGGTCGTGCGGCTGCAGGCGGACCCGCTCCACGAAGCTCTCCCCCGCGGCGATCACACTCTGCTGGCTGTGCAGGACGCCCTTCGGGAATCCGGTGGTTCCCGAGGTGTAGATCATCACGCACGGAGCCCGCCGGTCACCGCCGACCGGTTCGGCCGGCTCGGCGTCGAGGAGCTCGTCGCCGAGCCGCTGGATCCAGGCGGAGCCGTGGACCTCCTCGCGTGCGGCCTCGGCGACCGGTTCGGCGGCCTCGTCGCAGAGGATCGCCCGGGCCTCCGACTGACGGAGCACGTAGGCCGCTTCCTCCACCTTGAAATCGGGGTTGACGGGCACGAACACCGCCCCCAGCCCGGCGGCGGCCAGCAGGGCGAGTACGTGCCAGTCGCTGTTGCGGCCCATGACGAGCACGCGGTCCCCGGCCTCCACCCCCCTGTGCCGGAGGTGACCGGCCAGTCGCCGCGTGGCGTCGGCGGCCTCGGCCCACGTCCATGAACGCTCACCGCACACCATCATCGGACGGTCCGGATCCGCTTCGGCCCGGCTCGCCACGAGGTCGATCAGGGTGCCGCCGTGCTCCCGGTAGAGGGCGAGCACCTCGGCCGAGGTGTACCGATCGCCCGACTCCTCAGTCATACGGGGTCTCCTGGGGGTCCGAGTACGGGATGCCCTCCCGGGTGAGCTGCCAGATGGTGCGGGCGGAGGGCTGGGCGAACTCCTCCACCACATGGCCGAGCAGACCGCCGGCCCGGGACACCACGGCGAGTCCGCGGCCGGCCTTCAGCGGGATCCCGATCTCCAGGAACAGCGCGGCGATGGCACCCGTGGCGTTGATGGTGAGGTGACGGCCGCCCCGGGCCGCGTCCACCTCGCGGCTCAGCCTCCGCAGCAGGTCGACGTAGCGGCCGTTGATCCCGTTCCGCTCGGCCACCTCGAGGAGGGTGACCGCGCGCGGGTCGTCCGGCTTGTGCAGGCGGTGCCCGAATCCCGGCACCGGCCGCTTGGCGCTCACGTACTCCTGCGCCACGCGCTTGCAGTAGGCGTCCGGGTCCTCCCCGCTCTCGACGCCCTCCACCAGCAGCTCGGCGCAGCCCTCCATGGTTCCGGCGAACACCGGCCCGACCGAGAGCAGCCCCGCGGCGATCGCCACCTGCACGTCGTCCGGCACGCTGTCGGCCGCCAGCCTGGTGATGATCGACGTCGGGGTCCACCCGTGCTCCATGAGCGTGACCAGGCAGGCGTCGAGGACCCGTGCTTCGGGCGGCGTGGGCATCCGGCCGACGGACAGGAAGTAGATCATGTCCGTGAAGCTGTGCCGGCCGATCAGGTCCTCGCACAGGTCCTTCCCGCGGACGGTGATCGAGGTCGCGTCGGACGTCGCGATGTGGGTGCGGCCGCCGGTCATCGTGCGTTCCCCGGCTCGGGTGCGGACGCGGAGTCGACCAGTTCGCCGCGGTACTCGTCGAGCGCGGGCGCCGTGGTGCCGAAGCCCGCTCGCTCGCCGTTGATGCTCAGCGGCAGTCCGGTGAGCTTGAGCCGGTCGTCGGCGCCGTCCAGGACGATGTCCATGGCCTCGGTCTGGGGGTGCTCCAGCACCTGCGGGATCGAGTGGATGGGTGCGCACGGCACGCCGGCGCGCTCCAGGCACGCGATCCAGTCGGTGACGGTCCTGCGGCCGACGAGCTCGGAGATGAGCGGCAGCAGCGTGGCCCGGTGCTCGTTGCGCGCGGCGTTCGTGGCGAAGCGGGGGTCGCTCACCCACTCGGGCCTCTCCAGCGCCGCGGCCAGCTTGGCGAACAGGCGGTCGTTGCCCGCGGCGATGATGAACGGGCCGTCCGCCGCCTCGAACGCACCGTAGGGAGTCAGCGAGTTGTGGCCGGTGCCGACCCGCGGCGGGATGGTGCCGGTCGCCCCGTAGTCCGCGATGTGCCGTCCCGCCCAGCTGACGGCCGTCTCCAGCAACGAGGTCCTCACCTCACCGCCGACGCCCGTTCTCTGGCGCTCCAGGACCGCGGCGAGGACACCGATCACGGTCCACATGCCCGTTCCGAGGTCGACGACCGACGGTCCCACCCGGGAGGGCGGGCCGCTCGGGTCCCCGTTGATGGCGATCAGTCCGGAGAACGCCTGCAGCAGCGGCTCGTAGCCGGGGCGGTTCGCCATCGGACCGGTGTGGCCGAACGCCGACATCGAGCAGTAGATCAGCCGGGGGTTCACGGCCCTGAGCGTCTCGGCGTCGGCCTTGAGCTTGTTCTCGACGCCCGGGCGCAGGTTGTGGATGAAGACGTCCGCGTCGCGGATGAGGTCGAGGAAGACCTTGTAGTCGGCCTCTTCGTCCAGCGACAGCACGACGGACCGCTTGTTCCGGTTCATCATGTGGAAGCTGACCGAGCTGTCGCCCACGAACGGCGGGCCCCAGCCGCGCGCGTCGTCCCCCCCGGGCTTCTCGACCTTGATGACGTCGGCGCCGAGGTCACCGAGGATCAACGAAGCGTACGGGGCGGCCAGGTTCTGGCCCATCTCGACGACCTTCAGGCCCGGAAGCATGCCGAGCGGCTTGCCCGCTCCCTCGTTTCCCTGAACTCCCACGGCTTTCTCCTAGCGGCGTGTGGCCCGGGCACAGACAAACCCGGGGCGAACCCATCAAGTTGTTGTGGTGTCAACAACATCCTCGGGTCACCTTGTTGTCTTGTCAACAGCATCGGGGCGCCTCATCGCCGCGTCGGAGTTCCGACCCGGAGAGACGCCCCGGACACTGCGCGGCAGCCGTCCCGCTCAAGGGGAGGTCGTCGGCTCCTCCCGCGGCCCTCCGGAGCGGTCCGTGAGGAAGAAGGCCGTCACCAGGCTGACCAGTGCCATCCCCATCAGGTACGGCGCGACCGCGAGGACCGTGCCGAATCCCTGGGTGAGCGCCTCGGCGATCATCGGCGCGAACGCTCCACCGAGGACGGCGCCGACGGCGTAGGCGAGCGACGCCCCGGAGAGCCGGATCCTGGCGGGGAACATCTCCGCGAAGAGCGCCGACTGGGGGCCGTAGGTCAGGCCCAACGGCACCGCCAGGGTCAGCAGGGCCACGCCGACACTCAGCGCGGTGCCCTGGCTGAGAAGCCAGAACTGCGGCAGGAGCAGCACGAACAGCGTCGCGTAACCGACCTTGTAGACGATCGGGCGGCCGGAGCGGTCACTCCACCACGCGCCGACGTAGGTGCACCCGATCCACACGGCGCTGGCCGCGAAGAGCAACGTCAGCACGTGCGCGCGGGGAAGGTCGTGGGCGCTGGTCACGTAGGCCAGGGCGAAGCCGCCGACGATCATGTAGCCGGCGGCGATGTTGCCCACCATCGTGGCGGCGGCGGCCAGAACCTTGCCGCGGTGCGCACTCAGCAGTTCACGCAGGGGCGTCTTCGCCTTGGTCCGCGACTCCTCGAGCTCGGTGAAGACCGGCGACTCGGCGACCTTGGACCGCACGTACTGCCCCACCACGACCAGCACGACGGAGAAGAGGAACGGCAGGCGCCAGCCCCACTCGTCGAACGCGGCCTTGCCGAGGATGGCGTTGAAGGCGCCCATCACCACGATGGCGAGCATCATCCCGAGCGGAACGCCCATCTGCGGGAAGGCTCCCATCCGGCCGCGGTGACCGGCCCTGGCGTGCTCCACGGCGAGCATGGCCGCGCCGCCCCACTCGCCGCCGGCGGAGAGCCCCTGGAGGCAACGCAGGAGGATGAGCAGGATCGGAGCCGCGATCCCGATCGCCGCGGCCGTCGGCAGAAGACCGACCAGCGTGGTCGAGACGCCCATCAGCCCGAGCGTCAGCACCAGGACGATGCGGCGGCCGAACCGGTCACCCAGGTAGCCCGAGACGATGGCGCCGAGCGGCCGGAAGAAGAAGCTCACCCCGGCGGTCGCCAGGGCGGTGAGCTGGCTCCACTGGCCGAGCCCGCTGAAGAACAGGTCGCCGAAGAGCAGGGCCGCGATCTGCGCGTAGATCAGGAAGTCGTACCACTCGATGGTGGTGCCCACCAGCGTGGCGTAGGCGACCCGTCTGCGTTGCTTCTCCTCGCTCTCCGGAGAGCGGTCGGCCGCCACGGCGACCGCCACATCGGGCTCAGCAGTCTGTTTCGCTCCCATGGCGTCCTCTCTCGACGGGGGTGCGGCTACGAAAGTGCCGCCGCTCGGCACTCGAGCCGTGTGGAACGAGCCGCCCTGCCGCATCCGGGACAAGGCGGCTCGACGGGATGTTGAGTGATCAAGAGCACACGGTGGCCGGATCCGTCTTGACCTGTCAAGAGTCAGTTTGACAACTCCTCGAACAGGCGACTCACTTTCACGACGGCCGTCGATCTCGACCGGTGAGGGATTCGCCCTGCTCAGGCCGTCACAGCGGCACCGCCGGGGCCGCCCGCACTCGCGGCGGGCACGCAGGGCGGCGACGCCACGCGCCCCCGCGTCCGGCCGCCGACCGACTTCGACACCCGCCGACCGGCCCGAATGCGCCATTGCTCCAGAACCGCGGCCGTCGCACCTCCGCACCCGTTGACAAAGCAACAAGCGCCAGACACACTCGGCCACCTGTTGACAAAACAACAAGCGGTCGCTTCGGCCGCCGAGGAGGGTGGAGAAGGATGGCGGTGGTGGACCAGCGGCCGACGGCCGCGCGATGTCCCATGACCAGCGGGTTCAAGCCGTTCGACCAGGACGGCACCTACGAGTTCTTCTCGCTCGCCCGTCACGAGGCTCCGGTGTTCTACAACGAGGAGACCGACTACTGGGTCGTGACGAGACGGCAGGACGTCCTCTCGGTGTTCAAGGACCCCGCACGGTTCTCGGCCGCGAACGTCCTGGACCCGCTGGAGGCCCACCCCGAGGAGCTGACCCGGTTCCTCGCGGACAACGGCTTCACCGTCGAGCCGGTGCAGTCCAACACCGACCGGCCCAAGCACAGCCGGATCCGGCAGTGCGCCGGCCAGTTCCTCAACCCCAAGCGCTACCGCGACTACGAGCCGCGGATCCGCGCACTGGTGCAGGAGTACGTGAACGGCCTGCGCGGCAAGGACGAGGTCGACATCGTCGCCGAACTGACCCACGAGATGCCCGCGCGCGTGGTGTTCATGCTCCTCGGCGTCGACGACGTCGACCCGCTCCTGATCAAGCGATGGGCGCTCAACCGCGCCACGATGATCTGGGGCAAGCCGACCAGGCAGGAGATGATCGATGCCGGCCACGAGCTGAACGACTTCTTCCACTTCTGCAAGGGGATCGTCGAGGACCGCAAGCGGGCACCGCGCGACGACTACCCCAGCAGGCTGCTGGAGCTCCGCGGTGACGACGACTCGGTGCTGACCGAGAACGAGATCGTCTGCCTGGTGTTCGCGCTGCTGCTGGCCGGTCACGAGGCCGTGACCAACGGTCTGACCATCAGCATCCTCACGCTGCTGGAGCACCGCGAGGCCTGGGAGGAACTGGTCGCGGACCCGGCACTGATCCCTCGTGCCGTCGAAGAGGTCCTCCGGCACAGCACCCCGGTCCTGACCTGGCGCCGCAAGGCCCTCGAGGACGTCGAGCTCAGTGGCGTGACCATCCCCGCGGGAAGCAAGGTCCTGCTGAGCCTCGCTTCGGCCAATCACGACGAGGACCGGTACGCACGGCCGTCGGACTTCGACATCCATCGCGTCAACGCACGGGACCACCTGTCCTTCGGATACGGCATCCACGTGTGCATGGGCGCACCACTGGCACGCGCGGAAATGCGGATCGTGCTGGAAGAACTCGTCGACGCCTTCCCCGGCATGGAGCTGGTGGAGGGACAACAACCCGAATGGACAAGGACGATGGCCCACCGCGGCCCGCAGAGTCTGAAGGTCCGGCTTGGAGGTTCTGATCATGGCTGAGGTGACGTGGATCTCTGCTGACGGTGAGCGCATCACCGCCGAGGTCGGCGACGGCGTCACGCTGATGGAGGCGGCCGTGGCCAACGGCGTTCCCGGCATCGTCGGTGAATGCGGTGGCGGCATGATGTGTGCCACCTGCCACGTCTACGTCGTGTCCGACCACCCGACCGGTGAGCCCGGCCCGATCGAGGCCGATCTGCTGGACTTCGGCGACGCGCCGCGACGCGACTGCAGCCGCCTGAGCTGTCAGATCTCCGCCCGGTCCGAACTGGACGGCATCACCGTCGAAGTACCGCCGGCCGGGTGACGTCGCGCCATGGAACACGGAACCGTGATCATCGGCGCCGGACAGGCCGGCCACACCACGGCCATGCAGTTGCGTGCCGCGGGCTATGACGCTCCGGTCACCCTGGTCGGCGCCGAACCGGCCGTCCCCTACCAGCGCCCGCCCTTGTCCAAGCGTTACCTGCTGCGCGAGGTCGAAGCGGAGCACCTCAGGCTGGGCACGCCCGCCGGCCGCGTCAAGCCCGAGGTGAACCTGCGCACCGGCGAACAGGTCGACCGGATCGATGTCGCACGGCAGGTCGTGGTCACGGCGGACGGAGGCACCCGTCGCTACGACCATCTGGTCCTGGCGACCGGTGCCCGTGCACGACGACTGCCCGACGCGCTGGTCGACGGGCTGGAGGGCGTGCACGTGTTGCGGACGCTCGCCGATGCCGACGGCCTGCGCGCGGCGCTCGACGAGGCGAAGGCGGTCCTCGTTCTCGGTGGCGGCTTCATCGGCCTCGAGTTCGCCTCGGTGGCGGCTCGCCTCGGGCGTCGCGTCACCGTGGTCGAGCGCGGCCGCCTGCTCCAGCGGGTCGTCAGCGAGCAAGCCGCCGACCATCTCCGCTCGGAGCACCTGCGCAACGGGGTCGACGTCCTGGAAGGGCGCGAGCTCGGCTCACTGGCCGGTGAGAACGGCCGCGTGGTCGCCGGCGTGCTCACCGACGGGACCCGGATCGAGGCCGATCTCGTCCTGGTGGGGATCGGCGCCGAACCGGCCGCCGAACTCGCCGCCGGGGCCGGCCTCACGGTCGACAACGGCATCACCGTCGACGGCCTCGGCCGGACCAGCGCCCCGTCGGTGTACGCGGTGGGCGACTGCGCCAACTTCCCCTGGCGGGGCGGCCGGCTCCGCCTGGAGTCGGTCCAGAACGCGGAGTACATGGCACGGGCGGTGGCGGCCCACATCGCGGGGCGCGCGGTGCCCCCGCGGCCGGCGCCCTGGTTCTGGTCGGACCAGTACGACGTCCGGCTGCAGTTCGTCGGCCTGTCCGGCGACGGCGACCGCGTCATCAGGAGAACCGCCGAGGACGGCGCGGGCTTCTCCCTGTGGCACTACCGCGAAGACCGCCTGATCGCCGTCGAGGCGCTGAACGACCCCGGCGCCTTCCTGACCGCCAGAAGACTCCTGGACCGCGGCGCGAGTCCCCCGCGCACCGACCTGGCGGACGAGAGCCTCGGCCTCAGGACCATCGCCGCACAAGCATGGGAGAGGGCAACCTCATGATCGAATCGTTCGATCCGCCGTTGGCGGATTCCAACTCCAGCGTCAGCACCCTGCGCGTGCCGTTGGCGGCGCCGGTTCACCTGGACAAGGAGTGGTTCCACCACCTGCCGGGTCCCGCCTTCGGGCAGTTGAAGCTCGGAGCGTTCGACCACGACCTCACGGTGCAGGGCGTCTCGGAGCCCATCGGCACCCGGGTCATCGTGCACGGAACCGTCACCGACAGCGGCGGCGTCCCGGTCAAGAACGCCCTGGTCGAGATCTGGCAGGCCAACGCCGCCGGTGGCTACCGCGACTCGATGGACGTGTCGGGCTTTCCGCTCGACGCCAACTTCTACGGCGCGGGACGCTGCCTGACCGACAGCCGGGGCCACTACCGCTTCCTGACGATCCGTCCGGGCCCGTACCCGGCGATGTTCAAGGACGGCGCGCGTGCCTGGCGGGCGTCCCACATCCACTTCTCGGTCCTGGGTGCCGGGTGTTCCAGCCGGCTCGTCACGCAGATGTACTTCGAGGGCGACCCGCTGATCCGCATGGACCGCATGATCAACGCCATCCCGGACCGGCGGGGCCAGGAGCGCCTGATCGCCGTGCTCGACGAGGAGAACTCCATCGCGGAGTCGTTCGGTCCCGCTCGCGCCCTCCCCACCGTCGACGGCAGCGGCGCGGTCGTTCACCCCCCGCGGCGAACCGACCCTGGCGCCCTGCTGACCAGGAACCCCTCGGCGCTGGCGTACCGGTTCGACATCGTGCTCCGCGGCTCGGCCGCGACCCCGTTCGAGTGAGGGATGGCCATGATTCTCACACCCGCGCAGACCTGCGGTCCCCTGTTCGGCTTCGCCATGACCCCGCCGGACATCACCCGGACCGTCGCCGAGGACGACCCGGCCGCCGTCGTGCTCGAGGGCATGGTCCTCGACGGCCGGGGGGACCATGTCGACTACGGCGCGTTCCTCGAGCTCTGGAGCCGGGAGCAGGCATGCCGTGTCCGCACCCTCGAGGGCCGGTTCCGCGCCGTCGTGCGGAAGCCGGAACCGGTGACGCTGCCGGGCGGCAACCGGCTGGCGCCGCACCTGAGCATCTTCCTCTTCACGCGCGGTCTGGCGGGGCCGCTGGTGACGAAGGTGTACTTCCCCGACGAGGAACAGGCCAACCGGTCCGACGCGATCCTGCGGCAGGTCCCCGAGGCCAGGCGTCCCCTCCTGATCGCGCAGCCGACCGGCGTCGAGCGGCACCTGCGGTACGACATCAGGCTGCAGGGCGAGCGCGAGTCCGTCTTCTTCTCCATCGACTAGAACACGAACGAGGCCGAACCATGGAAGAAAACCTCCTTGTCGAGCGCCTGGGCCATGTGCGGGTGCTCACCCTCAACCGTCCCCGCAAGCTCAACGCCATGGACAGCGCGCTCTACGAGCGCCTGATCGAAGAGCTGCGGGGAGCCGACCGGGACGACGAGGTCCGTGCGGTGGTCGTGCGCGGGGCGGGGACGTCCTTCTGCACGGGCGCCGACACCGGTGAGTTCGCCGAGCTCACGCCCGACAACACCGAACGCGTCGAGTACCGCGCCGGGCTCACCTACGGTCTGCACAAGACCATTCCCGAGATCTCCAAGCCGGTGATCGCGGCCGTTCACGGGTACGCCGTCGGCGGCGGCTGCGGGCTGGCCCTGGCCTGCGACATCACCGTCGCGTCGGCCAACGCGCGCATGGGCTACCCCGAGATCAAGCACGGTCTGGTCGCGGCGGTGGTGATGGCCAACCTGACCAAGCAGCTCGGCCGCAAGGCGGGTTTCGAGCTGGTGGCCAGCGGGCGCCTGGTCGACGCCGAGGAGGCCGAGCGGATGGGCATGGTCACGCGGGTCGTCCCGGAGGGCGAGGAGTTCACCGAGGCGATGAGGATCGCCGAGGCCCTGGCGGGACAGGTGCCCATGTCGCTCCAGGCCACCAAGCGGTTGTTCCACGCGGTCGCGGACCTGCCGCTGGCCGAGGGTCTCGTGCGGGGCCGTGAGGCGAACGAGGAGATGCGTGAGTACCGTGCCCAGGCGCTGAAGGAGTTCGGCGCCTCCGTCAAGGCCGCTCAGGCCGGCTGAGGACACCGATCATGGGTCAGTCGAGCACCGGGCCCTCGGGGCCCGCCGCACACGTCGTCGAGGACACGCTCCGGGTGAGCGACCTCGACTTCCAACGCCACATGGGCAACACCGCGTTCACCGACATCCTCGCCAACGCGCGCTACACGTTCCTGACCGAGCGGGTGAGGCCGGTGGTGGGATTCGATCCGATCATCGCTCTGGCCCGGCTGGAGGTGGACTTCAAGGGTCAGGTCCACCACCCCGCGACGCTCACCACCGAGACCCGTCTGGACCGGGTCGGCCGCAGCTCGCTGGGGCTCACGCAGCGGATGCTGGTGGGCACGCGGCTGGTCGCCTCGTCCCGGGCCGTCTTCGTGCTGACCGACCGTTCCAGCGGTCGGGCCACGCCCTGGCCGGAGGAGATTCGCGCGCTGGCCACGGCCTCCGAGCCCGAAGCGAGCCACCCGTGAGCGGCCGCGCGGTGGACTCCGCCGCCTTCCGGCAGGCCCTCGGGCACCACCCCACGGGCGTGGCCCTGGTCGCCAGTACCGACGAGGACGGGGATCCCGTCGGGCTGATCGTGGGCACCTTCACCTCGGTGTCCCTCGACCCGCCCCTCGTCGGCTTCCTGCCCGCACGGGGCTCCTCGAGCTTCGCCGCGATCAGGAAGTCGGGGCGCTTCACCGTCAGCATCCTCGCCCACGACCAGGAACACCTCTGCAGGGCGCTGTCCCGGCCCGCGGACAGGAGGTTCGAGGGACTGGAGTGGTCGCCTTCCGGCAACGGGTCGCCGGTGCTCCCGGACGTGGTGTGCAGCATCGACTGCAGCCTCGAGTCCTGCACCCCGGCAGGGGACCACTACTTCGTGACCGGTTTCGTCGAGAGCCTGGAGATCCGTCGTCCGGTCGCCCCGCTGCTGTTCTTCCAGGGAGGGTTCGGCGGCTTCGTCCCGGGGTCCTTCGTCGCGCCGAGCGACGCGATCGTGGCCGAGAGCGTGCGGACCGTGCAGCACATCCGCGACGGCATGCAGCGCCTCGCGCACGCGGCCCGCGGCGAGGTGACCGCTTACGCCAGGGTCAACGACCACGCCGTGGCCGTGGCCACGGTCGCCGGCCCGAACGTGCCGACCTCCACGATCCTCGGCTCGAAGCTGCCGCTCACGCCTCCCTTCGGCGAGGTGTTCCTGATCGGCGCTCCCGAGGCGGAGGTCGAGCAGTGGACGGACCGGGCGAGGACCGCGGGCGAGGAGCTGCTGAGCATCTCCCGGGAACGCCTGGAGCACGCGCGCACACACGGCTGGGCCGGCTCCTACGCCGGGGACACGAGGGACGGGCTGCTCTTCCCCGCCCTGACCGAGTACGGCGTGGCCGGGGTCACCCCGGCGGAACAACGCGAGATCCAGGCGATGCTCCGGGTGGCGGTGGAGGACCTCCGGCCGGTCGCCCTCGAACCGGAGAGGCAGTACGAGGGCGCGAGCCTGGTGGCCCCCATCCGGAACGAGCACGGACGGTGCGAACTCATGCTCCGGCTGTGCCAGCTCCCGCCGGCCTCCGGATCCCGGATCGAGGCCCTGGCCGCCGAACTGTGCCGCCTGACCCGGGAAGCGGAAGCAGAGCAGCCCGTGCTCCAGCCCTGAGCGGGCCGGGGACCGGCGCGGCGGCCACTGCCCCGTTTCCGGTCCCCGCTGCTCCGCACCGTGCGCGCACCCGGCGGCAGACGTCCTCGTGCGGGCCGGGGCGGCGGCGGAACACCGCACGGTCCTCCGCCGCGTCGTCACCGCGTCGGGCCCCCACGGCCCTCGACTCCGGGAGGTGCGACCGGCCGCTCGTCACTCGCTCCTCGGCGGGCTCCGGGCCAGCCGTACCGACTCGGCCCGCTGTCAGCTCCGGCTGCCCGGTGTCTCCTCCGGCGACGGGTCCGCCGTCGACGCGGCGTCCTCCCGCCCGAGGGTGCGGAGCGCCTCGCGCAGGGCGGGGCGCGGGGCGAGGGCGTGGGCGGCCCGGAGGGAGCCCGCCAGCAGGGCGATCCAGGCCTCGGCCAGCGCGCCGGCCTCCACGGGACGGCCGTTCCTCAGCCAGAGGAGGGACATCTCGTCGCAGGCGGCGCCGAACCCCCGCATGGCCAGGAGGAGGGCGGGGTCGTCGGCGTCGAGGCCGAGCACCGCGCAGATGGTCCGGACCCCTTCCTCCCGCGTCGCCTCGAAGGCCGCCGACGCCAGGTCGGTGACCTGCGCACGGCGCAGGACGAGGTTCAGCGCGACGTCCTCGTGTGCGGCCAGGAAGCGCAGATGCGCGGTGAAGTGCTGCCGCAGCCGGTCGACGACCGGGCCTTCGGAGGCGAACTCCGTGGCGGCCCGCAGCCGTTGGTCGATCTCCCGCACGACCTCCGCGTAGAGGCTCTCCTTGCCCTTGAAGTGGTGGGACAGCAGCCCGTGCGCGACACCCGCGGTCCGGGCGATGTCCCCCACGGTGACCTCGCCGTACGGACGCCGGGAGAAGTTCTCCAGCGCCGCGTGCAGCAGCTTCCGGCGTGTCTCCTGGGCGGCCGCCTGCCGCCGGGTCGGCGGCTTGGCTGCTTCGGGCGGGGCCACGTCCGTTCCTCCCGGCGATGACGGCGACGACGATCTGTGATCCAGCAGCGTAGGCGAGGACCGGGCGACCGCCTGCCCCGGGACCATTGATTGATCGCCGTTCAATGACTTACATTCAACGTAAGTCGCGGCATGCCGCCCGGGCGACGCCGCGAGAAGGGACCGCGACATGGCTTTCCGCTTACCGCTCCCCGCCGAGGACGACCCGGTCTGGACGTCCGCCAACGGCTTCGTCGTCCGCAAGGACGAGGGGGTCGTCCGGCTCACGGGGCACGAGACAATGTCGGTCAAGGTCACGGGGGAGGAGACGGACGGTGCCCTCGCGTTCATGGACGGACTCATCGAGCCCGGCCACGGCAACGTCCCGCACATCCACTCGAAGGAGGACGAGGCCTTCTACGTCCTGTCCGGCGAGTTCGAGTTCATCAACGGGTCCGAGAGGTTCACGGCCGGCCCCGAGGACTTCGTCTACATCCCCAAGGGCACACGGCACGGCTTCAGGAACCTGGGGCGGGAAGCGGCCCGGCTCCTGATCTTCTACACGCCCGCCGGACCCGAGTCGTTCTTCCTGGCCCACGGCGAGACGGACCGCGCTCCGGAGCCCTGGTCCGACGAGAAGTTGAACGAGCTCGTGGACGTCCTCGGCGCGCACAACATGGTGCTGCTACCGGGGGACGACGACTGGCACTGAGTGCTCCCACGGGCCCCGGCTCGTCGCCGACCGGGAGGAGCGCGCGGGCACGCCGCCGCAGCGGCTCCACCGCGCCGGGCCGGTCCGACCGTGCGCCCCACGCCGCTGCGAGCGCGGCGGACAGGGGCCCGGCGCCGGCACGGTTCCCGTACCCGTGGAGACGGAGCAGAGGCGCACGATCGCAGGGAGAGCCCCCGTAGGGAAACCGCCCGGCGAGACGCGCGAGGCCGACGACGGAGCCGTCCCGGGGCCGGACTCCCGGGACGACCTCGTACGGGGCGGGAACCGGCCCACGGATCTCCCGGCACGACCGTCACCACCCGGTGCGGGGCCACCGCGCTCGGCGGCCCCGCACGGCGGCCCCGCACCGGGTCAGCCGGTTGCCGGGGCCTTCGCCAGGTCCAGGGCGATGTCGGTGATCATGTCCTCCTGGCCGCCGACCATGCCGCGCCGTCCGACCTCCACCAGGATCGCGCGGGTGTCCAGGCCGTGGCGGGCGGCCGCGGCCTCGGCGTGGCGCAGGAAGCTGGAGTAGACGCCGGCGTAGCCGAGGGTGAGGGTCTCCCGGTCGACGCGGACCTCGCGGTCCTGCAGGGGACGGACGAGGTCGTCGGCGGCGTCCATCAGCGGGAACAGGTCGCAGCCGTGTGCCCAGCCCATGAGGTCGGCGACCGCGACGAACGCCTCCAGGGGGCAGTTGCCGGCGCCGGCGCCCTGTCCGGCCAGGGAGGCGTCGACGCGGGTGACGCCGTTCTCGACGGCGACGACCGAGTTGGCCACGCCCAGGCCGAGGTTGTGGTGGGCGTGGATGCCGAGTCCGGTGGCGGGGTCGAGGACGTCGCGGTAGGCGCGGACGCGGTCGCGGACACCGTCCATGGTGAGCCGGCCGCCGGAGTCGGTGACGTAGACGGCGTGGGCGCCGTAGGACTCCATCAGCTTGGCCTGGCGGGCGAGTTCGGCGGGCTCGGCCATGTGGGACATCATCAGGAACCCGGCCACGTCCATGCCGAGGCCGCGGGCGGCGTCGATGTGCTGGGCGGAGATGTCGGCCTCGGTGCAGTGGGTGGCGACGCGCACCGAGCGGATGCCGAGGGCGTGGGCCTGCTTCAGGTCGTGCAGGGTGCCGATGCCGGGCAGCAGCAGGGTGGTGGGCACGGCGTGGGTCACGGCGTCGCAGACGGCCTCGATCCACTCCCAGTCGGTGTGGGCGCCGACGCCGTAGGTGATGCTGGAGCCGGACAGGCCGTCGCCGTGGGCGATCTCGATCGCGGCGACCCCGGCGGCGTCCAGCGCGGCGGCGACGGTGCGGGCCTGCTCCACGGTGTAGCGGTGGCGGACGGCGTGCATGCCGTCCCGCAGGGTCACGTCCTGGACGTACAGGTGGGTCGCCTGCTTGTTCGCGGTCATCGGGAGACCACCTCCGGGGTGATGGGGGTCCCCCCGCTCGAGCGAAGCCGAGCGTGGGGGCGGGCGGCCATGCGTTCGGCGGTGCGCAGGGCGGCCGAGGTCATGATGTCGAGGTTGCCGGCGTAGGCGGGCAGGTAGTGGGCGGCGCCCTCCACCTCGAGGAAGACGGACACCTTGGCGGCCTCGCCGGAGCGGGAGCCGGCCGGGAGCAGGGAGCGCAGCGGGTCGTCGGCGGCGACGCGCTCGAACTGCACCTTCTGCTTGAGGCGGTAGCCGGGGACGTAGTCCTGGACGCGGGCGGTCATCTCCTCCACCGAGGCGGTGACCGCGGCGTCGTCGCAGTCGCCGACCAGGCAGTGCACGGTGTCCCGCATGATCAGCGGGGGCTCGGCGGGGTTGAGGACGATGATGGCCTTGCCGCGGGTGGCGCCGCCGACCTGCTCGATGGCGGCGGAGGTGGTCTCGGTGAACTCGTCGATGTTGGCCCGGGTGCCGGGGCCGGCCGAGCGCGAGGAGATCGAGGCGACGATCTCCCCGTAGTGCACCGGCGTCACCGCGGCGACGGCGGCCACGACGGGGATGGTGGCCTGGCCGCCGCAGGTGACCATGTTGACGTTGGGCGCGTCCAGGTGGGCGTCGCCGTTGACCGGCGGCACGACGTACGGGCCGAGCGCGGCGGGGGTGAGGTCCACGACGGTGCGGCCCAGCGCGCGCAGCACCTCGTCGTGGCGGCGGTGGGCACCGGCGGAGGTGGCGTCGAAGACGAGGGACACGTCCGCGAACTCGTCCAGTTCCACCAGGCCGTCCACGCCCTCGTGGGTGGTGGCGACCTTGAGCCGGCGGGCGCGGGCCAGTCCGTCGGAGTCGGGGTCGATACCGGCCAGGGCGGCGATCTCCAGGGAGTCGGAGAGCCGCAGGATCTTGATCATCAGGTCGGTGCCGATGTTGCCCGACCCGAT